>JANMSU010000484.1:0-2376 GCA_031389835.1 Chloroflexota bacterium | reverse complement strand
CAACAGCCTGCGCGCGAAGCTGCTGCACAAGAAGATGAGCCTCGCGCTCCTGTCAGACGATCGCTACGCGCGTCTCTACACGCCGCAGCAGCGTCGCGCGATCGCCAAGCACGTGCCGTGGACGCGGAAGGTGCGCGAGGGGCACACGACCTACGGTAACAAGGTGATCGACCTCACCGAGTTCGTGTTGCGCAACCGCGAGCGACTCGTGCTGAAGCCGAACGACGAGTACGGCGGCAAGGGCGTCGTGCTCGGCTGGACCGTGGACCCCCTCGAGTGGGAGCAGGCGCTGCTCGGCGCGCTCACGTCGTCGTCGGTCGTCCAGGAGAAGGTCGGCGTCCCGCGCGAGCCATTTCCGGTGCTGCTCGACACCGTGCACTTCCTCGATCTCAGTGTCGACTGCGACCCCTATCTCTTCTGGGGGCGTGTCGGCGGCGTGCTGACTCGTCTCTCCTCCAGCGCGTTGCTCAACGTCACCGCGGGCGCGGGCAGCGTCGTTCCGACCTACATCGTCGAAGGCGCCGCATGAAGGTCCGAGACGTGCCGCGCCTCACGATCGGCATCGAGGAGGAGTTCCAGATCGTCGACGGGCAGGGGCAGCTCAAGAGCCACATCGAGACCCTGCTCACGGCGGCGGGAGGCCGATACGGCGATCAGATCAAGCGCGAGATGATGCAGTCCGTCGTGGAGGCCGGTACGAAGATCTGCGCGGATATCAGCGAGGCGCGCGAGGAGATCGTCACGCTGCGCGGGACGATCGCGGCGCTGATCAAGCCCGCGGGCCTCCGCATCGCGTCAGCGGGCACGCACCCTTTCTCGCACTGGCAGGACCAGGATGTCACGGAGCACGAGCGGTACAAGATCCTCGAGGAGGAGCTGCAGGACGTCATCCGCGAGCTGCTCATCTTCGGTCTCCACGTGCACGTCGGGATCCCCGACCGCGAGCTGCGCATCGAGGTGATGAACGAAGCGCGCTACTTCCTCCCACATTTGCTCGCGATCTCGACCTCGAGCCCGTTCTGGCTGACGCGCATCACCGGACTCAAGTCTTACCGCCAGATCATCTGGCAGCGCTTCCCGCGCACCGGCGTGCCGCCCGAGTTCAATTCCTATGACGAGTACGAGAACTTCGTCGAGCTTCTCGTCAAGACGAAGTGCATCGACGACGGGAAGAAGATCTGGTGGGACCTCCGCCCGCACGCCATCTTCCCGACGATCGAGTTCCGCGTGTGCGACGCGGCGACACGGGTGGAAGAGACCCTGTGCATCGCCGCGCTCACGCAGGCCATCTGCGCGAAGCTCCTGGTCCTGCGCGCGCGCAACCAGGGTTTCCGCCGGTACGCGCCGAGCCTGATCCAGGAGAACAAGTGGCGTGCTGTGCGCGGCGGGATGGACGCGAAGCTCATCGACTTCGGAAAACAGACCGAGGTGCCGATGCGCGATCTCGCGGTGGAGCTGCTCGAGTTCGTCGACGATGTGGTCGATGCGCTCGGCTCGCGCCGTGAGGTTGAGTACCTGCAGACGATCGTGCGGGAGGGCACCAGCGCGGACCGGCAGCTGCGCGCTTTCGCGGGTTCCGGCCATCTGCACGAGGTCGTCGATCACATCGCGCAAGAGACCGTCGCTGGCGTGCCTGTTCTGACGGTATGACCGCCCCCGCATGACGAGGACGGTCACGCAGGCGGTCGAGGATCTGGTCCGCGCGACGGTCCATCTGTCTGACGAGGACATGGGGCGCGAATGGAAGTGGGGGGTCTACGACGAGGAAGGCCTTCGCTTCGCGCTGCTGATGACGCATCACGAGCTGCGGGACCTCGGCGTGCAGCTTGCGTCGCGCACCCGGACCCAGCCCACGCAGGCGCAGCGGATCCTGGCGCAGTACCACCAGACGTACCGCGATCTCACCGGCGTCCTTGCGGGCGTACGTACCGAGGATCTCGACCGCGCGCCGGCGGAGGGGGAGTGGCCACTCCGCGAGGCGCTGAAGCACATGATCGGCGCGGAGCACGGCTTCCTCGCGGTGAACCGCTTCGCGCTCGTGCACCACCGCGCCGGCAAGCACGAGGAGCCGCCCGAGGAGGAGTGGCCGGTGTTCCGCAAGGACTACGCGGCACCGAAGGACGCTGTGGACGGGGCGATCGAGAACGTCCGCAACGCCTTCTTCGCGATCCACCGGCGCGTCTTGAGCGAGCTCGACGACGTCACCGACGCCGAGCTTGAGCGGCCCGCGTGGTTCTGGGATGGCGCGATGCCGATTCGCTTCCGGCTGCATCGCTTCGAGGAACATCTCAGGCAGCACACCATCCAGCTCGACAAGACACTCGCAGCGATCCGGCCCCCGACCGAAGCGCACCGCCTGGTGCGCAACATCTACAA
>JANMSU010000462.1:0-1731 GCA_031389835.1 Chloroflexota bacterium | reverse complement strand
CGCGATGCAGCGCGTGTTCGCCGATCACGCCGCGCGGGTGAAGAAGGCGCGCGGCGTTGAGTTCGGCCTGCGCATCGGCATGCACACCGGCATGGTCGTCGCCGGCGCGGTCCGCAGCGTCGCCGAGTACGGCGTCATGGGTGACACGGTGAACATCGCGTCGCGGCTCCAGTCGGCCGCCGGGCCTGGCGAGATCTACGTGACGCAGACCACGTTCCGCCTGACCAACCGAGAGTTCAGCTTCCGCGAGGTCGGGCCGATCGAGCTGAAGGGCAAGGACAAGCCGATCCTCGCGTACGCGCTGATCGGCGAGCGTACCGACGTGCGGCCGAGCATCGAGATCGCCGCGCCGCTCGTCGGCCGATGGATGGAGCTCTCGCGCCTCGACCTCGCGTACCAATCCGCGCGACTCGGGAGGACCGAGGTCGTGCTCATCGCGGGCGAGCCTGGCATCGGCAAGAGCCGCCTCGCTTCCGAGTTCATCGGGCTCGCGACCGCCGCGGAGGAAGGGGCGAAAGCCGCCGACGCGCCACGCGTCATGCGCTGGACGTTCTCGCGCGTGAACCAGCGCAGCTACGCGGGCTTCATCGAGCCGATCCTCGTCGAGCTCAACGTGCAACCGTCGGATCCAGAGGGCATCACGCGCGTCAGCGAGAAGCTCCATGAGCTGGGGTTCGCGAATCCGCTCACGGTCGCGCCGATGCTCGCGCAGTTCCTGCATCTCCCGGGCGTGAGCGAGCCCGCGAGCGACTCCGAAGAATGGAAGCGCTCGATGTACATCGTGGTGTACGACGTCATCGCCGCGCTCGCGCGCCAGCATCCGCTGCTCTACGTCCTCGAGGATCTGCACTTCGCCGACGCTGCGTCGCTGGATCTCCTGTGGTTCCTGACGTCGCGCGCCTCGCGCGTTCCGATCCTGTTCCTGCTGGCGCAGCGCCTCGGTCCGGGCTCGCCCGAGCCGAAGCCGTCGCGTACGAACTTCAGCCAGCTCGTGCTCGAGCCACTCTCCGATGAGGAGGCGGCGCGGATCGTGGAGGCATCCCTCGACTGGATCCCCGACGAGCTGCGCGACCGGATCGTCGCCCGCGCCGGCGGCAATCCGTTCTTCATCGAGGAGTCGCTGCGGTCGCTGGTCGAGTCCGGCGCGGCGGAGAAGGACGCGAGCGGCGAATGGCATCTCATCGAGCGACCGGCCGCGCTCGAGGTCCCCGCCACGCTTCACGCGGTCGTGGCCTCACGCATCGACCGGCTACCGCCGACGGCACGCGAGTGCATTCAGCTCGCCGCGGTCATCGGCCAGCGCTTCGGCGACCGCGTGCTGCGCGCGGCGGGCGGCGACCGGCTCGCCGCCGCCGTGGACCAGCTCATCGCGGCCGACCTCGTGCTCGAGGCCGCACCCGGTGAGCGGCGCGAGGGCCGCTACCGCTTCAAGCACGCGATCGTGCAGGAGGTCGCTTACAACACGCTGCTGGTGCGACGGCGCGTCGAGCTGCACCGCCGCGTCGCCGCCGCATACGAGGCGGTCCTGACCGACGAGCTCAAGGAGTTCTATCCGGCGCTTGCGCACCACTACCTGATCGGCGAGGTGCCCGAGAAGGCGGCCGAGTATTCCTGGAAGTCCGCGCAACGCGCGACGGCGATCCACGCGTACATCGAGGCACTGCGCTTCGCGGAGCAGGCACTCGAGCTGTACGAGAAGATCGGCCGGATCGAGTCCGCGGTCGAGGCTCT
>JANMSU010000430.1:0-4011 GCA_031389835.1 Chloroflexota bacterium | reverse complement strand
GACGCGGCTGCGCCGCGTCCGGGGCTGCTGCGTCTTTGCCAAGCGAGCGAAGCGAGCGCGGCAAGTGATGCAGACACAGCCCCAAGCGGCACACACGCGTGGCGTGATGACCAAAGCGTAACGAGTAGCGGGAACTTCCATGACACACTGAGATCACCGCGCATAACGAGGTACGTCATAAATCCATCCTTCGTCTGGATCACAGCCCGTGATGGGAGCGTCCACGCCACTCGCCCACCGATCATCGCCGACGGACAGGTGATGCTCTGCGGGAACTCCTACGACCGCCGCGACCTCCGGATCAGGATCCAGGCGGCCGTCGGTCTGGCCCCGGCCGGCGCGTGCGTTCCGTGTGGTGAGCTCGTCGCCGCGGCGTTGGGAGAGACGGAGCTGCCGGCCCGCGCCGAGCGCGAACGAAAGCCGCCCTTGTGGCCGTGACGCAGATGGCCGACGAGGAGGCGACTCGCATTCTCAATGCCTTCCAGCGTGACGCGCGCGCGATGCTCGAATACTTGCTGCCGGTGCTCCGACAGCGCGGCCTTTATCCAGAGGCGATGGTGGATGGTTGGGGTGATTCGCGCGGCGGCCGCGGCACCGCGTCGACCGTGGTCCTCGCCTCGCCCAAATGGCTAAAGCCGACGGATAAGACGAAGCAGCTCGCGCGAGTCCGCCTTCAGCTGAGCGAGTCAAACAAGTGGGCGGTGATCGTTTCTGTCGTGGCTCAGCCCGATCAGCTCCATGCGTGGCCGCCAGCCGATGAGAGCACGTGGTGGACCGAGCTACGCGAGCTGATCCGCGAGCAGATCATGGAATACCACGACACGAAGGCGCCTCCCGTCGTCTAGCGCGCACGTCTAGAATCGACACGTCCACCGGGGTGTAGCGCAGCTTGGTAGCGCGTTGCGTTCGGGACGCAAAGGCCGAGAGTTCAAATCTCTCCACCCCGACTGACGCCATCGAAACGTCTTAGTGCAGCGAAGTCCCTGCGAACCGGTCCAACAGCTCGCGCACAGTGATGTCTCCGTACCGGCTACCCAGCTCCTTCTCTGCTGCCGCCCACAGGACTTTGAGCGGTCGTGGTGCGCCGGCTGGGATGTCACGGAGGTTCAGATGACCGTAGCGCTGGATCTCGGGTACCGCGCGTAGGCGCGCGGCCAGCTGGGCGGCAGATCTCTCGATCGGATCGATCGGCTCCGTATCGGCGCTCGCACTCTGCGGCGGCATCCCGGCAGGTGGGCGCGGCGTCTGCTCTGACGGGGGTGTGGGCGGTGCCTTGGCGGGCTCAGACCCATCGCCGCCGCCGCTGGCCTTCGACGTGAAACCGCCGGTGCGCATCGCACCCCCGATGAGCGTCGGGATGTCGATGCCGGTCAGACCCTTGACCACGGCGGACGACTCGGTGACTACGCGCGTCGCATTGCGGACGACCTCCGACGCGCCATCGGTGCTCATCACCGTGAGCGTGTCGATGTGTTTCATCGGCTCGGCCGCCGCGCGGACGATCTCTGGCAGCGCGGCCAGCACGGTCTGGATGATCGCGGCCTCGTTGAACTGTTTATAGGCATCGGCGCGCATCGCGAGCGCCTTCGCCTCCGCTTCTCCTTTGGTCAACACGACCGCTGCTTCTGCCGCGCCCTGCAGCCGCTCCGCCTCCGCACCCGCCTCGGCCTGCGCGATCCGCGCACGCTTCTCACCTTCCGCGCGCTGGATCGCGGCCTGCGCTTGCGCGGCGGCCGGCTTGACCGTCGTCGAGAGCAGCTCCATCTCCACGCGCTTCGCCTCGAGCTCCGCGAGCTGCGTCTGCTTAGCAACGACCTGCTGTGTGGCCTCCGCCTGTGCGAGTGGACCGGCTTGCGCGGCGCGCGCCTCGGCGGCTGCGGTCTGCACCTGCGCCTCGGCGCGCTTGAGCGCGACGTCCCGCTGCGCCTGGATCTTGATCCCCTCGGCCTCCGCCTCGCGCACGGACGCCAGCTGGTCCGCCGCTGCCTTTGCCATGCGCGCGTCCTTCTCGACCACGGCGAGCTTCTGCTGACCGAGGAGCTCGACGTAACCAGACTCGTCGTTGATGGACTGGATCGTGAATGCGTCGATCTGCAGGCCGCTCGATGCAAGGTCGCCCTTGGCGGCGTCCTGTACCTCCTGCTGGAGCTTCTGGCGGTCCATGATCAATTCCTCGATCGTCAACCGGCCCACGATCGACCGCAGGCTTCCCTCGAGCACGTTCTTCACGATCGAGTCGACGTGCTCATCCCTCGCGTCGAGAAAGCGCTCCGCGGCGTTACGCAGCGACTCGACGTCGCGGCCGATCTTGAACGTCGCGACGCCCTGCACGTTGACCTTGATGCCCTGACTCGTGACGGCGTCGGCGAGCCTGACTTCGATCTGGCGCACCGTCAGCTTCAGACGGCCGACCTTGTGGATGAGCGGCAGGACGAACGTGCCGCCGCCCACGACGACCTTCACGCCCTTGTCGCCGGCGGGCGCGACGAGCTGCCCCTTCTCATCGCGCACCTTCGCGCCACGCGAGCCCGCGACGACGAGCGCCTCGTTGGCGTTGGCGACACGGTACCGGCTCGCAACGTAGAAGATCAGTAGCGCGACGACGATGACGGTGACGAGAACGAGGATCGGCCCCGTTCCGGTGAAGCCAAGCAGATCAAGCATTGCGAACTCCTCCCTGTGCCCCGCCCAGCGGCTCGACGACGAGGTTGCCACCTGCGACAGAAACGATGCGCACCGTCGATCCCGACGCGACGTCCACCTCGGCGGTCGCGGTCAGGTTGTGGGACGCGCCGGCGTAGCTCACGAAGACGCTGCCGAAGCGCCGGGCCGGTATCGGCACGTTCACGCGTCCCGTCTGGCCTACGAGGTCGCCCAGGCTGAAGGCGGGCGCCGACTCCGAGCGCTTCAGGACGCTGAACATGCCGAAGACGAGCGCAAAGCCCACAGCACCCGCGACGGCGCCCAGCAGCGAGGCGCGGCCGTTGTCGAGACCCAGCACCTGGGTGCCGATGAGTCCGCCCACGCCGAACATCGCCACGAAACCCAGCAGCGGGGGCATGAGCGTCACGCCACCGATGTCGAAGCCGATATGGAGCGCGTCGAAAAGTCCGCCGACGAGCTCGTCGAGCAAGACGGTGATAAGGAGGAGACCACCGCCGAGAACAAGGCAGAACAGGAAGATCGCATTCGCGAGATCCAGCTCGAACAGCATCGATGCTCCCCTCCCCGCTCCGCCGGATTGTCGTCCACATCGGGCGACGCGGCTAGTCTGCCCCGAACTATGGCTCCCCAGTGGGCGCTCGACGTCGCGATCGCGCCGGAAGCTGCCCTCGCGCGACTTGGCGGAGTCCTCAACCAGCGACCTAAGCGCGCGTTCGGCGTCCTAAAGACCCAGAAGGAGTTCGTCGGAGCTATGGCGAGCGCCCACTGGGGAATCTCACGATCACGCGTTTGCAGATGTATGTTCCACTTTGGAGCTGCACAGGGTTTGACGGAAGAAGATGAACACACTCACCAAAAGCGCCAAGGTGGAGCGCATCGCCCCCACCGGCCGGCCGGCCCCCAAGACCAAGGAAGACCGCCATTTCGTGACCGCGCTCGCGCGCGGGCTGGAGGTCTTGTCGTGCTTCCGCTCGGGCGACAAGGCGCTCGGCAACCAGGAAATCGCACAACGCTGCAAGCTGCCCAAGTCGACCGTGTCGCGGCTGACCTCCACGCTGACCAAGCTCGGCTACCTGATCCAGGTTGAAGAAAGCGGCAAGTACCGGCTGGGCACGGCCACGCTGTCGCTGGGCAGCGCGATGCTGGCGCGGCTCGACGTGCGGCAGATCGCCCGGCCGATGATGCAAGAGCTGGCCGACGCCACACGCTCGATGGTGTCGCTCGGCACACGCGACCGGCTGTCGATGATCTATGTCGAGAACTGCCGCAGCTCGGCGGCCCTCACGCTGAGCCTCGACGTGGGCTCGCGCATCCCGGTGGCCACCTCGGCCATCGGCCGCGCCTGGC
>JANMSU010000423.1:0-7456 GCA_031389835.1 Chloroflexota bacterium | reverse complement strand
GTGCAGGAACTCGAGGACGGTCTCGCGCACGTCGCCCTTCTCCAGGATCTTGCGACGATCCTTGTAGATCTCGTTGCGCTGGTTGTTCAGAACGTCGTCGAACTCGAGCGCGCGCTTGCGCATGTCGAAGTTGCGCGTCTCCACCTTGATCTGCGCCTGAGTGATCGCGCCGGTCACCATCCGGGATTCGATGGGCGCCTCGTCGTTCATGCCCATGCTCCCGAGCAGACTGGCGACCCGTTCCGACGCGAAGATGCGGATCAGATCGTCCTCGAGCGAATTGAAGAACCGCGTCGACCCGGGGTCGCCCTGCCGGCCGGCGCGGCCGCGGAGCTGGTTGTCGATCCGACGCGCTTCGTGCCGCTCCGTGCCGATGACATGAAGACCGCCGAGATCGACGACGCCGGATCCGAGCAGGATGTCGACACCACGGCCGGCCATGTTGGTCGAGAGCGTGACGGCGCCCTGCTGGCCAGCCTCGGCGATGATCAGCGCCTCGCGCTCGTGATTCTTCGCGTTCAGGACCTCGTGCTTGATGCCGTGTCGACGGAGCTCGTCTGACAGCTGCTGACTCTTATCCACCGACGTCGTGCCGATGAGCACCGGCTGACCGCGCACATTGCGCTCCTTGACGTCCTCGATGAGCGCGCTCCACTTGCCCTGCTCGGTCGCGTACACGAGGTCCGGGTCATCTTTGCGGACCATCGGTCGGTGGGTGGGGATCTGCGTGACCTCGAGCTTGTACACCTTGAATAGCTCCTCAGCCTCGGTCGCGGCAGTACCGGTCATGCCAGCGAGCTTTGAGTACATGCGGAAGTAGTTCTGGATCGTGATCGTCGCGAAGGTGCGCGTCTCGCGCTGGATCTTGACGCGTTCCTTCGCCTCCACCGCCTGGTGCAGCCCGTCGCTCCACCGACGCCCCGGCATGAGGCGGCCGGTGAACTCATCGACGATGACGACCTCGTTGTCCTTGACGACGTACTCCTTGTCCCGGTGATAGAGCGCCTGCGCCTTCAGCGCGTTGTCCATGAAGTGGACCGCGGTGACGTCGCCTTCGTACATGTTGTGCACGCCGAGCATCTTCTCGGTCTTGGCGATGCCCTCCTCGGTCAGCGACGCCGAGTGCTGCTTCTCCTCGAGGATGTAGTCCACCTCTGGCCGCAGCTTCTTGGCAATGTCGGCGAAGCGGTAGTACTGCTCGGAGACGTCCTCCGCCGGTGAGCTGATGATCAGGGGAGTCCGAGCCTCGTCGATGAGGATCGAGTCGGCCTCGTCGACGATCGCGAAGTTGAGCTCCCGCTGCACCATGCGCGCGAGGTCATCGACCATGTTGTCGCGCAAGTAGTCGAAGCCGAACTCGCTGTTCTGGCCGTACGTGATGTCGGCGAGGTACGCCTCCCGGCGGGTGACGTCGCGCCAGTGGCGGTGGCGCTCGTCGACCGCGTCGAGCACGACGCTGGTGTCGTAGATCGCTGACTTCTCATGTGCGATGTAGGACACCGTCATCCCGAGGAGGTGGTAGATCGGCGCCATCCAGCCCGCGCCGGTCTTCGCGAGGTAGTCGTTCGTGGTGACCAGGTGCGCGCCCTTGCCGGCCAGCGCGGTGAGGTAGAGCGCGGCGGAGGCGACGAGTGTCTTGCCCTCACCGGTCTTCATTTCCGCGATGTGGCCCTTGTGGAGCGCCATGGCGCCCATGAGCTGCTCGTCGAAGTGCCGCTGGCCGAGCGTCCGGCGCGCCGCCTCGCGAACCGCCGCGAACGCCTCCGGCAGGACTTCGTCGAGCTTCTCGCCTTTCGCGAGGCGCTCGCGGAACTCCGACGTCCGTGCGCGCAGGGCATCGTCGGAGAGGGCTTTGGTCCTGTCCTCGAGCGCGTTGATCTTCTCGACGACCTTCCGGAGTCGTCGGAGCTCACCTTCGTTGGAGTCGAAGAAGCGCGTCAGGCCGCTCAAGTGACGATCGCTAGGTTACCGGCAGCGGCATCTGCGACCCGGGCGGATTGAAGAGCGCGCCGACCGATTCGCCCTCATGGATCCGGCGGATCGCTTCAGCGAAGAGCGGGGCAACGGTGAGGACGCGCACCTTCTCGTTGTTGCGCACAGATGGCGGCATCGGGCAGGTATCGGTGGTGATGAGCTCGACGATACCGCTTGCGGTCAGACGCTCGGCGGCGTTGTCGCTGAACACCCCGTGCGTCGTCGCGGCCCAGATCTCATCGACGCCACGCTCCTGCAGCACCTTGATCGTGTTGAGCATCGTCGTACCGCGATCGATCTCGTCGTCGATGACGATCGCGCGCTTGCGGTCGATGTCGCCGATGACGCCGACGATCTCGCTGCGCCCGCTGTTGTCGCGGTGCGTCTTCTGCATGAACACCAGCGGGATGTCCAGCATCTCGGCGATCCGTCGCGCCTGGTTCGCATAGCCGAGGTCGGGCACGACGAGCGCGCTGTCATCGGGCGACCGGTCGACGATCGTGCGCAGGTACTCGACCAGCAGGTTGCGCGCCGACAGCTCGTCGCCGGGGATGCTGAAGAAGCCCTGGATCTGCATCTGGTGCATGTCCATCGTGAGGAAGCGCGTCGCGCCCGACACAGTGATCAAGTCGGCCAGCAGGCGCGCCGTGATCGGGACGCGCGGCTGGTCCTTCTTGTCGCTGCGGCCATAGGCGTAGTACGGCATCACCGCGGTGATGCGGGCGGCCGAGGCGCGGCGGATCGCATCGCACATGATGAGGAGCTCCATGATCGCGTCGCTCACCGAGGGTCCGGTCAGGGACTGGATCACGTAGACGTCGTGCTCGCGGACGTTCTGATTGACCTTCACGAAGATGTTGTCGTTGGCGAACTTGAAGACCTCGATGGGGCCGAGCGGGATCTCCAGGCTGCGGCAAACATCGCGGGCGAACGTCGGATGAGCGTTGCCGGTGTAGACGGACAGGCCCCCGTACACGGCACCCTCCCGCTGATGAGTAGCAGGAGCACGCCCCCCTGCAACGAAAGTATACGGACGATACCCTCACCTCGTGAGCGCCGCGACGGGTCACCGTATCCGCTGGATCGTGGTCTGGCTGCTCGTCCTGGCATGGTTCGTCGCGCTCGCGCTGAACATCGCCGGCAATCTCGTGCATCTGGTGCTGCTCGCCGCGATCGCCATCCTCGTCTACGAGCTCCTGGTGGAGGAAGCGCCCGCCTGACGCACGCGGCGGGGACGTCTAGCGGGGCGCGTGCACGCGTTTTCCCACCATGAATCGCTCATGAGGCAGCGAAGCCGCCTCGATCATGGCCGCGGTCTTGTCGAGGGGCGCGAGCGGCCCGTGTGTGTCGGAACCGACCGAGAAGCGCGCGCCTATGCGCAGGGCCCGGTCCAGGAATTCGCGGTGTGGGACGCCGTACGCCTCATTCACCTCGATCGCGACGTCGGCTTCCAGGCAGAGCCGGATGAGCTGCTCCTGCCACTCGACCGGATAAGCCAGCTCGGGATCGCCGAGGGCGGCGAGCGGTGACATCGTGGCATGGCCGAGGATGTCGATCCCATCGTGCTCGACGCTGTTGCGCACGACCTCGAGCATGCGCTCGCGGATGCGGTGCGCGAACGCAACGTCGCCGAAGCGATCGCGCTCCGAGAACGAGGCGCGCTTCCCCTTGAGGTAGGCGCCCGCATCGTCGAAGCTGAGGCGCACGCCATCGACATCGAGCTGGTGGAGCGCGCCGATCATGTAGTCGAGCGATGCGCGCGTCGTGGCCCGCAGTGGTGGCGCGACGCCGATGTCGTATTCGAGACCAACGCGCAGTCCCAAGCGCGACGCGTCGTCGAGATAGCGCAGCACGTCGTCGTCGTTACGCATCTTCTCTCGCCAGGGAAAGTGGTCCGAGACGCCGTGCGGACGAACGGACACCGTGCTTGCGCGCTCCGCCAGCGAAACCGTGCCGTCCGACCGCTCGGTGTGGATGTGGTGGTCAAAGAGTCGGAGGGTCATGGCTCGGGATGATCGGACCACGCGGCCTCGACGAGCGTCCACAGGACGCCCGAGACGAGCGTGTGACCGCCCAGCAGCAACGGGTAGGGCGCCCTGCGCGCCGCCTCGGTGAACGCGCGAAGCTCGCCGTCCGGGAGCGCATCCGCGCGGAACAGGTCGGACGCGAAGCGATCCTGGGCCGACGGCTGCCAGCCGAGATGCCCGAACAGCACGCGCGTATCGAAGAGCATCCCGTCGCCCAGCTCGCCGAGGCGCGCGAAGAACGTCTCTGGACCCGTCTCGCGGTAGAGGAAGCCAAGTACCGTGCGCGCCTCGCCGGAGCTATCGCGACCCGCGGCCTGCATGCCGCGCTCCTCGGCGAGCATGCGCACGCGACACGCCGTCTGCGACTCCAGATACGACCACACCGGCGCACCCACGCGGCCCGCGACGAGGAGCTCTCGCTCCGGTGTCGTCACCAACCGCATGAGCGCATCGATGCGTTCCCCAAGCTCGCCGTCCCAGGTGTCCAGTGTCCGCAGTTCAGGTGGACAAGCGGGATGTCGCTTGAGCACGGCGGCGTCGGCCGGCGTATCGACGTCGAGAAGCGTCGCCGCGGAACGGTCGAGCTGCCGCGATGAGAGCCCCCCTTGCTGATGCAGCCGGCGCGGTAGCGGGTTGTCCGTGGCCGGAAGATCGATGACGGCGAGGGTGGACGCCGGCGTGAAGGCGATGAGGTCGGCGGAGAAGTAGTTGTTCGAAAGCACCAGCGCCTCACCAGCCTCGATCTCCTCACGGAGCCGCCTGAGCTCGTCAGTGCTCATCAGCGCGCCCGCACCCGCGCCGATCGTGGCGACCCGCGCGAGCCCGCGCGCGCGTGTGAGCGCGAGCAGCTCCTGTCCGAAGTGGAACGGATCGGTGCGCGGTTCGACGACGTCCGCGCCATCGCGCGCGAATGCCGCGCGCGCCTCGGCGTCGGCGGTCACGGCGATGAGCGGACCGAAGCCGGACCCGCCGGCACGCGCGAGCACGACTGCGCCGATCGCGATCTTGATCGAGTCCAGCTGCCGCTCGATCTCGGATGGACCACTGCGCCCGAAGAACACGATGAACGCCGTCGTCACCGACGGGACGGTAACACCGACTCCACGCGCAACAAGAACAGGAGCGCCAGAGCGCTCAGACCCACCGCGACGATCACGCGAGCGCCGCCTTCCGGCAGGGTCCGCAGGACGAAGAGCCACTGCGGGTCGCTCCAATCGAAGAGACGCGCGGGATCGATGTTGATATTCGTCGGATTCAGGTCCCAGGTGCTCTGGTCGTACACGAGCGCCGCGGCCTGGAAGATGAGTAGGGACCAGGCGGCACAGACCCAGAACAACACGCGTGCGGGCCAGCGGGCCAGCAGGCCGTGTCCGATCCCCCACGCAAGCAGCGCGAAGAGCGCTGGGGCGAAATCATCGAGGAACCGGGGCCCGAAGACGCGCCCGCCCCACCACTCCGCGTACGTCGAATAGAGGATGGCCGTCGCGGCCCAGGCATAGACCAGCGACAGCAGTCGGAGCTCGAGAAAGTCACGCCCTGGCTTCAGGAGCACGATGGTCGCGAAGGCGAAGACCATGTACGGCTCGTAGATGAAGAGGCCGCGACTCGGAGAGAACAGCAGGCCGTACAGCCCGATGAGCGGTGAGGTGTCGAACGGTTTTGTGCCGTAGCCCTGCTCGAAGGGGTTACCGAACGCAAGCGCGTTGTACACCAGCAGCGGTGTCAGACCGATCGCCGCGCCGACGAAGGTCGCGACGGTCGCGCGAATGTTCGCCGCCGGCAGGAATGGGACGAGCAGGCCGGTGGTCTGACGGGCCACCGAGCCGAACCCGAGCGAGACACCCGCGGCGAGCTCGCGCCACAGCGCGACCGGCCGCGAGCCCAGGACCAGCCAGAGGGCGAATGCGATGGTGAGGTGCACCCCGGCGTGCTGCCAGAGCGCCTGCGACGCGATCGTGCGCACGCTCGTGCCGAAGAAGTACAGGAGCACGAGCGCGAGCGCCCAACGCGCGCTGACGAAGCGCCGCATCAGCGACCAGAGCAGCAGCGTCGCGACCACCTCGATCGTGGCGGCCGCCACGTGGCCGACGCGCACGAGTAGCCCGAGATTCAGCGCGTCCGCCCCGGCGAGAACGAACGGCGCGAAGAATGGGAACGCGAGGAACGCGATCCCCGGCGGGAAGATGGAGCAGACGTGGTCGTTCGGGCCCGGCGCCGGCGGACCGCCCGGACTGCGCGTGGTCCCCGGCGGTTCGGTCGCGGTGGACTGACCGCAGGCGCGGAAGAAGTACGCCTCCGAGTCGAGCTTGTTCGTGAGCGCCGCGCCCGTCGCCGCCAAAGGATCGCGCTCCGCGGGCCGGTAGACGAACTCGTCGTAGTCGAGGTCGCCTTCGTTCACGACGGTCCAGGCGAACAGGGCGTTCGGTAGGACATCCGGCGACCAGATGTCGTTGAGGTTCGCGAACGCGAGTACGAAGAGCAGCAGGGCGCGCATCTGCCACCGCGCGAAGCCGACGCGCTCGTTCACGCGTCCAACGCTATGACGTACGAGCGCACGGCGCGGGCGCCGGCCGCTCGGAGCGCGCCGCTTGCCGCCGCGACAGTCGCGCCGGTGGTCGCGACGTCGTCCACCAGAGCCACGCGGGCACCGCGCAGCGCTCCCTCGTCCGCGACGTACGCGCCGCGGAGATTCTCGGCGCGCGCGGCGCGGTCGAGCGCCACCTGGGGGGTGGCCGCGCGGATGCGTCGAAGCGGAACTCGCAGAGGTAATGCCGTCCGCTCCGCCACCACGGCCGCGAGCAACCAGGCCTGGTCGTAGCCGCGTGCGCGCGCGCGCTCCGGGTGAAGCACCGCGGGCACGACGACGTCGAGTGCGACGCCAGTGGCGAGATCGCTCGCGACGCACGACGCCACCAGGGTGCCGAGCTCGTTCGCGAGCGCCCGCTCGCCGTCGTACTTGAAGCGGTGGATGGCCTCGCGCAGCGCCCCGCCGTATGTGCCCGCCGCGGTGACGCGGCCCTGCCGCACGGGCTCGCAGAGATCGCGACACGCGAGGCACAGCCAGCTACCCGGTTCGCCGCACCCGGCGCACCGTGGCGCGAGCAGGAGGTCGAGCGCGGCGTCCGCCGCCGCCCTGGAGATCACGCGGGCTCGAAGACGAGTTCGTCGCCGGCTTGCGTTCGCGTCGCGGACGCGGTGCCGGCGGGCAGCTCGATGACCTCCGCTGCGCCGCGCGCGAAGACCGCCGTGCGCCAGGGAGGCAGGTGCTCGGCAACGCGCACCACGCGGCCACCCTTGTCGACGAAGACGGCGTCGATCGCGAAACGCATCAGCCACATCGTGATGGAGGACGTCTTCGTGATGCGGAGACCCTCGCCGGCACCGAGGCTCGACCGTGTCAGGAGGCCGACGCCGCGCGAGAGGAAGGAGTCTGCGACCCGGCAGTCGGAAGCAAG
>JANMSU010000408.1:0-2254 GCA_031389835.1 Chloroflexota bacterium | reverse complement strand
CCGCGTCTCACTTCTTGGTCGCGTAGAACATGTCGCTGATCTCTTTCACTGCGGCCTGGAGCTCCGCCGCCGCGGCCGCATCGACGTTCTGCTTGTTCTTTGAGCAGAGCTTCGCGGCCTTCCAGAACGTGTCGTGCAGCTTCGGGAATTTCTCGAGGTGCTCTGGCTTGAAGTAGTCGCTCCAGAGGATCTCTAGCTCCTTCTTGCAGATCTGTGCGTGCTCTTCCTTGACGGCGATCATGCGAACGAAGTTGCCACGCGTCGTGAAGTCGGTCGCGCTTGGCTGCAGCGCGCTGATCTTCTCGACCATCTTCGCGACCGTGTCCGCGGCGACCTTTGCCGCCGTCGGGTCGTAGATACCGCAGGGAATGTCGCAGTGAGCGTGCGCAACGGTTGATGGCGCCAGTAGACGACCGAACACAGAAAACTCCTTGGAACCCGTTGAAGACTGCCAGCCCGTTTGGGGCCGGCGCACGTCCAATGTATTCCTCGTCAGGGGGCGACGTCGTCGAGCACGATGTCGATCTCGACCGCGCCGCTTGCGTCAATTTCCATCTCGCGGCCCACGAGATTCCCGGGAAAGCGCGGCGGGAACACGTCAACGTGGTACTTGCCGGGGACGACGACGATCTCGAACGCGCCCGTTCCGTCGGTAGCGCCCGCATGCTCGACCTCGCGGGGGTCGCCGAAGTTGATCGTGGCGCTGACCGCCGGCACACCCCGCTTGTCCTTGATGGTGCCCTTCACGATCACACCGCGCCGAACGACAAGATCCACCTCGATGTCCCCGGTGCCGAGGCGTACCTCATCGGCCTCGACCCAGTTGCGCTTGCGGTCCAGGTATTCGGCGATGTACCCGCTGCCAGCGGGCGGGACTACGTTGATGATGTATGTGTTGGGGCGCGTGGTCACGGCGTACGCGCCATCGAAGCCGCTCGGCCGGCAGATGCGGCCCGTGGTGAACGCCGTGTCGACGCACACGTAGACGTCGGGCACCGGCTCGCCCGATTCGTTGCGCACGCGTCCCCGGATCTGCGGCCCGTTCGGCAGGGTCATGTTGAGCGTCGCGTCGGCGCTGAGATCGAACGGCGTCGCCTGGAAGCCCTCGAGCACTCGGTCGTGCCATAGGCCCGTGGCTCGCACGCGATCCGGTGGCAGCGCCCACACCCAGTATTCGCCCGGGACGCGCAGCGCGGAATACGCACCATGCTTGTCAGTGCGCTCGCACTGCCATCCGACCGGAGCGGCGAGCGTCCTGAGGCACACCTGCGCGTCTTCGACCGTGGCTCCGCCCACGCGCACGGTGCCGCGCAGGACCACGCCAGGCTCGAGGGCGAAGTCGATGTCGCCAACATCCGAGGTGCGCGCGTCAATGAGTGCGGAATCGTCCTCAAGGGGGCTGCCGCCCGCCCATAGCGGAACGAGCTTCGAGCCCGGTGGACCCTCGACGTCAAGGCGATAAAGATCCGCTCGCGCCTCGATCGTGAACTTCCCGTCTGCGTTCGTGCGCGCGCACTCGACGTCGACGCGAGTGATCGGGTGCGCGCACGCCTGCGCGCGGGCGACCGGTGCCCCTACCTGATTGCGCACCACGCCGCTCATGCGAACACGCGCGGGTAGTGGGATCCACATCGCCGTGTCGGCGCCGGTGACGTCGACCACACGGTGGTCGGTCATCCAGCGTGCTGGATCCGGTCCCTCCACGCGCAGCAGGTACGTCGACGGTGGCAGCGTGAAGGTCGCGGCGCCGTCGCTCGCGGTCTCGGTGCAGCGCTCGGCGCCCCGCGCGGTCGCCGCGCAGACGCGTGCTCCGCGTACCGGCGGCCCGCTCGCGCCGAGGTCGGTGAGACCCGTCACGAGAACGCGTAGCGCCAGCTGCGGGACCGCAGTCGGAGTGGGCGACGGCGTCGGCAGGGTCGGCTGCGACGCGACGCAAGCGGCGAGGAAGAACGGCGCCACACGGCTGAGCACGGCGACGGTTCGCCGAAGGCCTGACAGGCTCACGCGGGCCTAACGCTCAGCGCGATGAAGGGGAACGTGCCGAGCTGTCGTCGCGCCGCGCGGCGACGGTGCTCGCGATGAGGCGCGAGACCTCCGCGAGCGGGCCCGCGACCTCGTCGCCACGCTCGCGCTGCATCAGGTCGCGCATCGCCTCGCGGATCGGCTTGCCATCGGAGAGCACCAGGTGTGTCTGCTCGGTGATCGGCATCGTCACGCCGGCCTCCTGCGCAGCGCGGTAGGTCGCCTCTGCCGT
>JANMSU010000365.1:0-5646 GCA_031389835.1 Chloroflexota bacterium | reverse complement strand
TAGCCGCCTGTCTCGCCGAGCGCGCGCACAGTGCGCTCGGCGTCGTCGACGGTAACGTCTCCGGGAAGCGCGAGCACGGGAAGGTCCGCGCCGGCCGCGCGATAGACATCGAGACGCGCGCGGCACCAATGTGCGTCGCCGACGATCGCGAAGGCATCCAGCAGCTCATCAGTGACAGCCGCCGCCGCGGCGTCACGCTCGCGCGTCTCCCACAGGCGGCGGACCGTCTCGGCGACGTCGGCGAAGCCGTGACGCGAGACGGCCTCGCGGTAGAAGCGCCCCATGCCGCCGATGTAGAACGCCAGGTGACGCCGGACCAGAGCGCGCGCGGCCGTTTCGTCATCGGTCACAAGTACCGGAAGGAGAGGCGCCACGGTGAACGATGCGCGCTCGCGGCCCGCGGCGCGAAGTGACTCCTCGATCACGGCGACGTCCGCGCGCAGAGTGTCGGGGCTCGTGAAGTAGGGGAGCCAGCCGTCGGCGACCTCGGCGCACTGCTTTATCGCGCGCGGCGTCAGGCTCGCGTGATAGATCGGGATGTGGTCGCGCGTGCGAGCGAGCGTCACCGCGAAGCCAGGAGCGATGCTGATCGTCTTACCGGTGTATCCACGACGCGATCCAGCAACGATCGCGCGTACCGCCTCGGTCGTTTCACGCAGACGGAGGAGTGGCCGCGCCATCGGGAGACCGTGCCATCCTTCGACGACACGCTGCCCCGACGTGCCAAGGCCGAGGATCGCGCGGCCGCCGGAGAGCTCATCCAGCGTCACCGCGGCCATCGCGAGCAACGCCGGTGTCCGGCTGTAGACGTTGACGATGCCGGTGCCGAGGCTGATGCGCTCAGTCACGCGAGCGAGCGCGCCCAGCGTTACGAAGGCATCGCGGCCCCAGGCCTCGGGCACGAAGATGGCGTCGTAGCCGGATTCCTCGGCCGCGCGCGCGAAGGCGGCGACCTCGGCGAACGGGCGGTCATGCACGGTCCCGAGCGCGATCCCTATCCGAGACATTCGATCCGGATGCTGACACGTACACTCCCCGGCCATGGCAGACCTCGTGATCATCGGCGCGATCCTCTTCGGCGCGATCGCCGGTTGGCGGAAGGGCTTCGTCCTCCCGCTCATCGCGCTCGGTGGCGCGCTGCTCTCGATCGCCGCGCTCTACGCGGGTCCGCTGAACGGCATCGTGCCCTCGGGGACCGCAGGGCTCGGGCTCGGTGCCGCCGCGCTCTTCGTAGGAGGCGCGGTGCTCGGTCGAGTCGGCGGTGTCCTCGTTGGGCTGGTGTACCGGGTCCCCGTCCTTCGTAAGTTCGATCAAGTCGTCGGGATCCCGCTTGGCGCGGTCACGGCGACGCTCGGCGTGTACGTCGCGGTCCTCGGCGTGCTCGCGCTCGACGGTTGGCTCTCGCCGCTGCACGGCAAGGCGACCATCGAGGTCAAGGACATCGCCGCGGTCCAGGCTGTTGCCGCGGCGAATCCGTCGCTCGCGATGTTCGCCGATCCCGCGATGCTGACCGCACTTGCAGCGGCCGCCACGACCTCACCGCTCGCCGCGGATCAGCTGGCGAAGTTCGATACGACGCTCGCCTTCTACGAGCAGACCGTCCGTCCGGAGCTGTTGAAAAGCCGCGTCCTCCCGGTGCTGTTGACCCTGGGCGAGGCACTGCCCGTGATCGGACGGCGCGCGGAGCTTCCGACCCAATAATCGGGCAGCCTCGCTGCCCTCATCTGCTTGGCGTGTGCGCTTCGCGCACGCCGCAGTAACTCGCTTAGCGATGAGCGATCGCGACCGCACACTCGCCGCCCTCTGCGACACGTTCGTTCCCGGTGACGGCGACCTGCCCAGCGCGAGCCACCTTGGCGTGCCTCGTCTGTTGCGCGCTGAAGTCACCGCACTCCGGCGACCCGCACTCGTCGCCGAGCTTGATCAGCTCCTCGACACGATCGAGTCTCCCCTTCTCAATCTCGCGCTGAGCGGCCGCGCAGTGCGCTTCACGTCGCTCGGCCAGGGTGAACGCGAGGAATACCTGAAGCGCTGGGCCGCCAGTCCCCTGCCGCTGAAGCGTCGCGCCTTCCAGGTGGTGAAGCGACTCGTCCTTCTCTATGCCTACGGACAGGACGGCTCGCCCTACGCGGCGCTCACCGGATACGCACGTCCCCCGCTCGACCGGCCGGCCGAACCGGCGTCGCTGCGGGCGCGGCGTGGAGCCGTCGGCGAGACGATCGACGCGGACGCGTGCGTGATCGGCTCCGGGGCGGGCGGCAGCGTTGTCGCGGCGGCGCTCGCAGCCGCCGGCAAGCACGTCGTCGTTCTGGAGCGAGCCGCGCTGCGGACCGAGATCGAGTTCGACGGTCGCGAGCTGGCGGGATACGCATCGCTCTTCCTCGATCGCGGCATCGCCGCAACGAGCGACCGCGCGATCGCGATTCTCGCGGGGTCCGCCGTGGGTGGCGGCACGATCGTGAACTGGAACACCTCGCTACGTCTCCCATCACAGGTGCGCCAGGACTGGCATGACGCGGGTATCGACGATCTCGATGAGCACTACGACGCCGTCTGCGAGCGGATCGACGTGAACACCGACGAGAGCGCGCGGAACGGACCGAATGCCGTTCTTGAGCGAGGGCTGCGCACGCTCCGCCTTTCGAGCGCCACGATCGCGCGCAATGTCAGCGGCTGCGGTGACTGCGGGCACTGCACGCTCGGTTGCCGGCGCGGCGCGAAGTGCTCGACGATGCGGACCTACCTCGCGGACGCATGCGCGCGTGGCGCGGAGATCCTTCATGGCACCGAGGCGCGACTGATCGAGACCGAGGCGGGGCGAGTCACCGGAGTGGTGGCGCGTGTGGACGGCGGCGAGCTTCGTGTGCGCGCGCGGGTCGTGGCGCTGGCCGGTGGCGCGATCCTCTCACCGGCCGTGCTCCTGCGCTCGGGCCTCGCGACGGCGCAGGCCGGCCGGCATTTACATCTGCACCCCGTTTCGGTCACCGCCGGCATCTACGACGAGGACCTCGGCGGCGTCTGGTCCGGCGTGCCGCAGTCCGTGCTGGGCGACGAGTTCGCCGAGGAAGAGGAGTCCGGCTTTGGGTTCCGCATCGAGATCCCTCAGGCGTATCCGGGCATCCTCGCGGCGGCGTTCCCATGGTGGGGAAGCGGCGCGCATCGCGCGCGCGCCGCTCAAGCACGACACATCGCACCGTTCATTTCGATCGTCCGCGATCGGACCGAGGGTCGGGTGCGGGTGGACCGTGACAGCGAGCCGATCGTCGACTACTCGTGCGGTATCGCGGAACGCCGGCTGCTCACGCGCGGCATGATCGAGTGCGCCAAGATCCACGCACGCGCCGGCGCGCGGAGCGTTTTCACGCTGCACACGCCGCCGTTGGAGCACGCCGGTGGTCCCATCGAGCCCTTCGTCGCGGAGATCGAGCGCAGGGGCATCACGCCGAATCGCGTGTCGCTGTTCTCGGCGCATCAGATGTCGAGCTGCCGGATCGGCGTTGACCCGGCGACCTCAGTCGCCGATCCCGACGGCCAGGTGCACGGCGTGCGAGGTCTCTACGTCACCGATGCGAGCGCGTTCCCGAACGCGGCCGGTGTCAACCCGATGCTCACCGTCATGGCGCTCGCGCGTCGGACCGCGTCGCGGATGGTCGCGGCCTCATAGACTTGGACGCAGGCACCCACGAGGGGAGAAGATCCATGGAGCTCAGTTCCGGCGACGCCGCGCCCGCTTTCGCGCTGACCGATGAGAACGGGAAGCTTGTCTCGACCGATGCGATGCGCGGCAAGAATTACGTCGTCTACTTCTATCCCAAAGACGACACACCGGGTTGCACCGTCGAGGCCTGCCAGTTCAACGACAACCTGACGGCGTTCCAGTCGCTGGGCATCCCGGTGCTGGGTGTTTCGCGCGATGATGCCGCGTCGCACCGCGCGTTCCAGGAGAAGTTCTCGCTGAAGTTCCCGCTGCTCAGCGATCCGGACCGTAAGACCCACGATGCCTACGGCGCATGGGGCGACCGGCCCGGCCGCGGTGAGGGCGTGATCCGTTCCACGTTCCTGGTCGACGAGAGCGGAAAGATCAAGAAAGCGTGGTACGGCGTTAAGCCCGATGGCCACGCTAAAGAAGTGCTCGACGCGCTGAAGAGCTAGTTTTGGCGCGAAAGCGAACCGGTGACACTCCGAGCCGGTACGCTGTGACACGATGAAGACGTATCGGCCGCCCACGTCTAACGAAGCGGTCCTGCGGCGCGGCGATTTCATCGCACCGGTCCTGCACGAGATCCGCAAGGTGATCGTCGGCCAGGACTACCTGGTGAATCGGCTGCTTCTCGGACTGCTCTGCAACGGTCATCTGCTCATCGAGGGCGTGCCCGGGCTCGCGAAAACGCTCGCGGTGAAGACGCTCTCGGACACGATTGAGGCGAGCTTCAAGCGCGTGCAGTTCACGCCGGATCTTCTGCCGGCCGACCTGAACGGGACGATGATCTACAACCCGGCCGACCAGACATTCCGTCCGCGTCTCGGCCCGATCTTCACCGACATCCTCCTCGCGGACGAGATCAACCGCGCGCCCCCGAAGGTGCAGAGCGCGCTGCTCGAGGCCATGCAGGAGAAGCAGGTGAGCATCGGCGGGACCACGCACCCTCTCGGTGACTTATTCATGGTGCTTGCCACGCAGAATCCGATCGAGCACGAAGGGACGTACCGCCTGCCGGAGGCGCAGGTCGATCGTTTCATGATGAAGGTGGTCATCGGCTATCCGTCGCAACAGGAAGAGCGCGAGATCATGGATCGCCAGACGATCGGGGAGGTTCCGCAGGTCCGCCGCGTGGCCACGCCGAAGGCGGTGCTCGACGCGCGCGCCGCGGTGAAGCTGGTCCATATGGAGGACTCGCTCAAGGACTACGTCGTGCGGATCGTCTTTGCCACCAGAGAGCCCGAGCAGTTCGGCCTCAACGACCTTCGTCCGATGATCGCGTATGGCGTCTCACCGCGCGCGTCGATCTTCATCTCGCTGGCCGCGCGCGCGAACGCGTTCCTTGAAGGGCGCGATTACGTGTTGCCTGATGACGTGAAGGCCGTCGCGACGGACGTGATGCGCCACCGCCTCATCGTGACGTACCAGGCGGAGGCCGAAGAGGTCACGCCCGAGTCCGTCATCGCGAAGGTGCTGGACAAGGTCCCGCTCCCCTGACCGTGATCGCGACACCGCGCGCTCACAACCGCGTCCGGGCGGATCAGCCCCTTCCAGCGAACGTGCTCCGTCGCATCCGGCAGGTCGAGATCAAAGCGCGCATCCTCGCCGACGAGGCACTGCTCGGCACTTATCGAAGCGTCTTCCGCGGCTCCGGGCTCGAGTTCGAGGAGGTGCGCGAGTACGAGCCCGGCGATGACATCCGCAGCATCGACTGGAACGTCACCGCTCGGATGGGGATGCCGTACATCAAGAAGTTCCGTGAGGACCGTGAGCTCAACATCCTGCTCGCGGTCGATGTCTCCGCGTCGTCGTGGTTCGGCTCGGTCGATCAGAGCAAGCGCGACCTCGCGGCGGAGGTCGCCGCGCTGCTCGCGATGACGGCGATGCGTAGCCACGATCGTGTCGGACTACTCCGCTTCGCGGAGGGCCTTCAGGAGTGGATGCCT
>JANMSU010000254.1:0-2463 GCA_031389835.1 Chloroflexota bacterium | reverse complement strand
GGCTCGACTGGGTCGCGGCCGGGGAGACGCGCAGCTGGTGCCGGAACGATCTGATCCTCGACTGGCTCGACGAGTATCCGATGGTCCACGGATTCGCGCGCGACGATCAGCTTCCCGGATACGACGAGACGTTCGATCTTGGCCGCTTTCTCATGCGGCAGGGACGCGCGTTCGAAAAGGCCGTCCTCGCGGACCTTGCGCAGCGTTGGCAGCTCGTCCGTATCACGCACCGGCCCGACGAAGCGCGGCTGCTTTCGGCGGCGAGCGCGACGCACGAGGCGATGCAAGCCGGCGTGCCGATCATCGCCGCAGGCGTGCTGCGCGATCCGCAGCTGCGGATGTTCGGCGTCGTCGATCTGCTCGTGCGTTCCGACGTGCTGGGCGAGCTCAGCCCGGGTGCGTTCGAAGGCGATCCGCTCGAGCTCGCGGCGATCGGTCTCTCGCACGGGCGGCACTACCGCGTCGTCGACGTGAAGTTCAGGATGCTCGACCTGCTGAAGACCGGCGGTCTGTCAACGTCGCCGAGCGATCTCGATACGCTCGCGCAGGCCTGGGTCTACAACGAGGCGCTCGGCCGGATCCAGGGTTACACGCCGCCGGCGTCGTACGTCGCAGGCCGCGCGTGGAAACAGGGCGACGAGCGTGGCGACAGGTGCTGGGACCGTCTCGCGCGGATCCCGCACGACACCATCGTCCGCGGCCGTGGCATCGATCTCCGCGAGACCGTGCAGCAGGCCGCGGCGTGGATACGTCGCGTGCGCACCGAGGGCGCGGAGTGGCGCGTCCTCCCGCTGCCGTCGGTGCCCGAGCTGTGGCCGAACATGAAGGCGGACCAGGATGGCCCATGGCACGACGCCAAGGCGAAGATCGGCGTTGCGCTCGCCGACCTCACGCTGCTGCCGCGGGTCAACATGACGCATCGCGCGAACGCGCACGACGCCGGCGTCACGCGCTGGGACGATCCGCGAGTCTCTTCAGAGCTGCTCGGGATCAGCAGCGAAAAGGAAGCGACGATCGTCGACGCCGTGCTGGCCGTGAACCGGCCTGGTGGCGAGACCGTGCGGCCCGAGCGGATGGTCACCGGGACGCAGGAGTGGCGACACCAGACGGAGGTCGAGGCGTTCGTCGACTTCGAGTTCCTGCAGGATCTCGATGACGACTTCGCGGCGTTCCCGCGCAAGGGCGGTCAGTCGGTCATCTTTCAGATCGGGTGCGGGACCTACCGCGCCGGCGAGTGGCGCTTCCGGCAGTTCACGGTCGACGAGCTTTCGCTTGCAGCGGAGGCGCGGATGATCGACGAGTGGCTGGCGCACCTGCAGGCCCTGGCCGCGGAGGCGGGCGGCGACGTCAGTACCGCGCGCCTGGTGCATTGGTCACCGGCCGAGACGAGCAACTTCGAGCGCGCGTACGACAACGCGCGAGTCCGTCATCCGGATCGCGACTGGCCGGTGCTGTCGTGGTTCGATGTGCTGCGCGAGGTCGTGCAGGCCGAGCCGCTCGTCGTGCGCGGAGCGTTCTCGTTCTCGCTCAAGGCGGTCGCGCGCTCGCTGCACGCGCTCGGTCACATCCAGACGCACTGGGGTGACGGCCTGGCCGATGGCGCGGGCGCGATGGCGGGTGCCTGGAACGCGGCGATCGAAGCTAAGCGCAAAAACGTGACGCTCGGCGAGACCGAGGTCATGGGCGAGATCGCGGCCTACAACGAGGTCGACTGCCGCGTCATGGCGGAGATTCTCGACTACCTCCGCCGCGAGCGTTAGGACTAGTGGCCGACCGGCGCCCCCGGGAACGGCACGCCGAGGACCGAGATCTTTCCCCTACCGGGCGTGCCGAACGCGAGATTGGCGATATACAGGCCGCGACCGTGGAACACCGGACTGGCCGGGAAATCCATCGCGTCTGACCCCGTCCCGGCATAACGCGCGATGAGCGAGCCGTCCGGCGACAGGACGTGGATCTCGTTCACCTGGTTAGCAGCCACGTAGAGGTTGCCGCGGACGTCGAACTGGATGCCGTCCGCGCCATCGAGGGCGCGCGTCGTGCCGGTCGTCGCGTTGATCAGCGCGCCATCCGCGAAGACCGTGACCGCGCCGGCGCTGCCGTCCTTGTTCACGGCGATCCGCAGGATGCGGTCGTCGGCCGTGTTCGCCACGTACAGGAAGCGCTCTTTTCGGTCGAAAGCGACGCCATTGGCTCCGAACGGCGGGCTCCCGTGCGGGACAAGCAGCGGATCCGCTTTCCAGAGGGTCTTCCCACCGCCCGCGGGATCGACGGTGTAGATCGCGCCGGCGAAGGAATCGGAGACGTAGAGCAGTCCGCGGTGGTCCTGCGTGATGGCGTTGGGCGCGGCGAAGCCGGTGGCGAGAACAGTGACCGCTCCGCTGCGTGGATCGACCTTGAGGAGACGGCCGTTGCCACCGAGGTTCCCGGCGTCTGCGACGTACAGGCCCTGCCCGGCGACGA
>JANMSU010000236.1:0-2248 GCA_031389835.1 Chloroflexota bacterium | reverse complement strand
GCGGGTCCGCGGCCCTTCGCGCGGGGCCTCGTTGCGCGCTTACGCGTACCCTTGCCCATCGGCAACCCCTCTTATTAACAATTCATAAGAAGTCATAGCACGGCGATCGCGGCCCCGCAAGCCACCAGGACAAGGGTGACCCAGGTGCCCGCCAAGACCACACTGCGTTGGAAGACCAAGAAGCCGCGCTTCGGCCCTATGAGTCTTCTGCTGCTGATGGAGGCCGCCTGCTGCCCGCCTTTAGCCTCGCGACGACGGTCGTGAAAGGCGCTGACGCAGGTCCTCGCGCCGCCATTCGTAGATCGCGTTCACGATGACCCAGCGATCGCCGACCCGCGCGAGATGAAGATAGTCCACGAATGGCTCCGAGAGCACTTTTGCGGTCGCGACGTCGCGTGCGACATCTAGGATCGCGATCTCGTGATCACGACTCACGCCCTGCTTCGGACCGCTGGCTGCATCAGCGAGCATGTCTTCTGTCGGGACCTCGTGAAGGGTCCCGCCCGCGTCCTTTACTCGGCGCTTCGCGAGCTGGGGATGCAGGCAGCGCCGCGCTCGCTCGACATCCCCGTCGAGCCACGACTCGATGTAGTCCGTGCAGGCACGTTGGATGGCTTCCAGGTCGATCGATCTCGCGACGCTCACCGGCCCAAGCGTACGCCTGGGTTGCGAGCGGCGGAGCCAACGGGGACCCGAATTCAGAGGCGGCGGGTTCGTGCGGGCGCCGCGGTGGAGGTGTAGTTTCCGCACCGGCCAGACCTGGCCAGGGGAGGTAACAACATGCACGCACGAGTTACACGTTTCAAGGGCGAGCCGGCGCGCATCGATGAAAACATCCGCAACATCAAGGAGAACGTGATCCCGAACGCGAAGAAGCTCGCCGGTTTCAAGGGCGGCTACTGGCTCGTTGACCGCAAGACCGGTGTCGGATTTAGCGTCACGCTCTTTGAGAGCGAGGCGGCCGTTCAGTCCAGCGAAGAGGCGGCCAAGAAGATCCGGGAGCAAGTCGCATCGACCGGCGTCGCGCAGATAACTGGAGTCGAGCGCTACGAGGTCATTGCCCAGGCCTAAGCGACGCTCGCGAAACTCAAGGCATCACGCAGCAGAAGCCGCCGATATTGCGTATGGCGTGCCAAGGCGTACGCTGCGCCCAGCGCACGGATGCCACCAAGAGCCAAACGGAAGAAGGGCCGAAGGCGTATCTCAAGCCAGCCGCACGCTGTCGACTTGCCTGGTCCTCCTAAGAAGGTCGTTGGCGAAGATCATTTAGCACTCGCCGACCTCCAACTCCGGCTGGCGGAGGCCGCCTGGGCGGCCTGCGACCATCCGCGTGCGCTGCACGCGGCCAGCGAGGCGCGACGCCATTTCGAAGCCGCAGGGGACCAGCGCCGCACCGGCGAAGCGCTCCATCGTGTCGCGCTCTACTACTCGGGCGTGGGAAACACCGCAGCGGCGAACGAGTCCGCGCTGGAAGCGATTCGCCTCCTCGGCCCGCTCGGCGAAAGCCCGGACCTCGCCGCGGCATACGCGGTGCTTGCGCGCGAAGCTTTGATAGATTGCCGTCTCCCCGATGCCCTGGCGTCCGCTGAGCACGCGCTCGGCATCGCGCTTCGCGCGGATGCGCCAGCCGTGCAGATCGATGCGCTGGCCACAGCCGGTTTCGCGATGACGCTCCAAGGAAAGCTCGAGGGCGTTGCCAAGGTTCGCGAAGGCATCGCGCTCGCGATTCAGCACGAGCTCGCGTGGCCGTCCATCCGCGCGAACATCCTGCTGTGGTGTTCGCTGCTTCTGACGGAGGGTCCCGATGCGGAGCTTCGCGACGTCTATCGGAGACAGGTGACGCTCGCCCACCGGTACAGCTACACCTGGGGCACGACAAAGCAGGACATCCAGTACGCATTCGATGAGGGCGACTGGGACCGGGCGCTCGAGCTGGCAGAGCTCGTTACTCGGGAGTTCCACGAGGAGGGGGAGGAGCTCATTGCCGCCTGCATTCAGACGGCTCGAGGCGGGCCCCCGGCCGCGGCATCCATCGAGGCGATCCTGCGCCGCTTACACGCGCGCGTTACGACCGAGCGGGCGAACTGTGCCCTGGCGGTGCAGGTGATGCTGCTCGCGGATGATCTCCCTGCCGTGATCGAGCACGCCGAAGGAGTCGTCGACTTCGTCGGGGACGGGCACTGGCGGCCCGACGTGGACGTCGCGATCGTTTGTGCTCTATTCGCCGCAGTGTCCCTTGGCGACCGTT
>JANMSU010000202.1:0-1535 GCA_031389835.1 Chloroflexota bacterium | reverse complement strand
GGCCAGCGAGCGGGCCCGCGGCCGGCATCATCGCGCCCCGCGTGTCGATGACGGTGATCACCGGCAGGCCGTGGCGCTGCCCGATCTCGAAGTCGGTCGCGTCGTGCCCGGGCGTGATCTTGAGCGCCCCCGTGCCGAACTTCGGATCGACGGCATCGTCGGTGATCATCTTCACCCGGCGCTCGATGATCGGCACGAGCACCTCGCGACCGACGAACGGCTTCCAGCGCTCGTCCTCCGGATGCACCGCAACCGCGACGTCCGCGACGATCGTCTCGGGTCGCGTGGTCGCGATGATCAGCTCGGGATCGCCCGGCTTGGCGTCCGCCCACGGATACCGCACGTAGTACAGCGAATCGGTTCGCTCGATGTGCTCCGACTCCAGGTCGGAATAGGTCGTCTGGCAGCGCAGGCACCAGTGCACGATGCGATCGGCGCGGTACAGGTGACCGCGTTTGTGCAGCCGGATGAAATGTGTGCGCACCGCCCGCTGCTTGGACTGCTCCATCGTGAAGTTCCGCCGTGACCAGTCCAGCGAGCATCCGAGGAGACGCAGCTGCTTCTCGATGCGCGGCCGGTAGTGGTCCATCCACTTCCACATCTCGGCCAGGAAGTTTTCGCGACCTAGGTCGGCGCGGCCGATCTCGTTCTTTGCGAGCTCGTCCTCCACCACCTTCTGCGCAATGATCCCGGCGTGGTCGGTGCCAGGCATGTACAGGGTGGGCTCGCCGAGCATGCGGTGCCAGCGCGCCATGAGATCCTCGTAGCCACCGAAGCCGAGGGCGTGGCCGAGGTGCAGATCGCCCGTGACGTTGGGCAGCGGGAGCATCATCACGAAGGGCTTGTTCGGGTTGTTCTCGTCGGGCGTGAAGAAGCCCGACCGCTCCCACCAGTCGTAGAGGTCCTGCTCGACGGCGGACGGTCGGTAGTTCTTCTCACCGAAGGACACGACGGACTGCGGTGGATCCAGTTTCTCTTTCGTCATCGCCATCAGAGCCTCCTCTCATTTCTCGCGGGCAAACAAAAAGCGCTGCTCGTTCGGGACGAACAGCGCCGTCGTACCACCCGACTTCGCCGCAACGCTGACGTTCAGCGCAGCGACCTCATGGGGCCGATAACGGGTGCCTCCGATCCGGCTCGCGGGCGACTTCCCGTCCCTGTCCACCGCGGCGCGCTTCCAGCCAGTGACGCGCCTTCTCTATCGGCACTTGGGTCGGTCTTCTTCCCGGTCGCTGCCGGTATTCGACAAGGATACCGCGGGCGCGGAGCTTTAGGCGGTCGAGAGCCTCGAACGCGTCAGCTGCTTGTGTCGGTACATCGCGCGATCGGCCGCGTCCACCAGCGCGTCAACGGTGATCGGGCGATCCGACGCGTCGGCGACACCCCAGGCGATCGTCGGAAGGCGCTTGCCGTCGGCTAAGGCGCCGTCGGCGATGTTGCTCGCGACGCGGCGCATGACGCGCTCGGCCGCGAGCAGCGGCGCGCCCGGGAACAGGATCGCGAACTCGTCGCCCCCGATGCGCGCGACGGTGTCG
>JANMSU010000187.1:0-3054 GCA_031389835.1 Chloroflexota bacterium | reverse complement strand
GCGCCAACGGCCACGACCTCGTCGGGGTTCACGGTCTTGTTCGGCTCCTTGCCGAACAGCTTCTTCACGGTCTCGACGACGAGCGGCATGCGCGTCATTCCACCAACGAGGACCACCTCGTCGATCTTGTCCGCGCTCACGCCCGCGTCGGCGATGGCCTTCTTGACGGGATTGATCGTCTTCTCGACGAGGTCGCCGACAAGCTGCTCCAGCTTGCTCCGTGTCAGGGTGATGACGAGGTGCTTCGGACCGGACTGGTCCGCCGTGATGAACGGCAGGTTGATCTCGGTCTGCTGGGTGCTCGACAGCTCGATCTTCGCCTTCTCCGCGGACTCCTTCAGACGTTGGAGGGCCATGCGGTCGTTCTTCAGGTCGATGCCCTGGTCCTTCTTGAACTCCTCGATGAGCCAGTCAATGATCCGCGCGTCGAAGTCGTCACCACCGAGGTGTGTGTCACCGTTGGTGGCCTTGACCTCGAACACGCCCTCACCGAGCTGCAGGATCGAGATGTCGAAGGTGCCGCCGCCCAGGTCGTAGACCGCGACGAGCTCGTCCTTCTTCTTGTCGAGGCCGTAGGCCAGCGCGGCCGCGGTCGGCTCGTTGATGATCCGCAGGACCTCGAGGCCAGCGATCTGGCCGGCATCCTTCGTGGCCTGACGTTGGCTGTCGTCGAAGTACGCCGGGACGGTGATGACCGCCTGTGTGACCTTCTCGCCGAGGAACGCTTCGGCGTCTGCCTTCAGCTTGCCGAGGATCATTGCGGAGACCTCGGGCGGCGTCAGCTTGCGACTGTCGGCAAGGACCACCTCCACGCCGCCGTTGCTCGCCTGCAGCATCTTGTACGGGACCTGCTTCACCGATCGCTGCACTTCGGGGTCGCTGAAACGCCGCCCCATGAAGCGCTTGATCGAGTAGATCGTGTTCTCGGGATTCGTGATCGCCTGTCGCTTCGCGACCTGGCCGACCAGACGCTCCCCGTTCTTTGCGAACGCGACGACGGACGGCGTGATCCGTCCACCCTCTGAGTTCGGGATGATCGTGGGCTCCCCACCCTCCATGTACGCCATGGCCGAGTTCGTGGTGCCCAGGTCGATCCCAATCACCTTTGGCATGTTCGTTACTCCTTCTTCTTGGCGACCGTGACCAACGCTGGGCGGATGACCCGGTCGTGTAGTCGGTACGCCTTTTGGTGTTCTTCGATGACGGTGCCCTCTGTCTCATCGGATTCGATGTGGGCCACCGCCTGATGCAGATATGGATCGAACGGCTCGCCAAGCGAATCGATGGGCTCGAGGCCCTCGGACTCGAGGACCCTCCGAAGCTTGCGCTCCACAAGCCACATGCCTTCGACCCACGGCTGCCCCTTCAGCTCATCCGGAACCGTCGACAGTGCGCGGTCGTAGCCGTCGAGCACATCGAGCAGCTTCGCGATGAGATCCGCTTTCGCGAATTTTGCGAACTCGGCCCGCTCCGATTCGTTCCGCTTGCGGAAGTTCGCGAAGTCCGCGGTCATCCTCTTGAGGTCGTTGGTGAGCTCCTCGACTTTTGCCGGCGGCGCTGGCGTTTCGGACTCAGCGTCGGCGATGGCGCCGTGTGGCTCACCGTTCGTGCGCGTGCGAAGGCGCTCCGCCAGGAGCTCCTCGGCCTTGCGTGCTTTGTCGTCCATTTCTAGTGACCCTCCGTGACGCGTACGAGATCGCTCATGAGCGAACCGACGTAGCGCACCGCCCCGATGCTCCGCGCGTAGTCCATGCGCGTCGGTCCGACAACGCCGATGTACCCGAGATACGCGGTGCCCGTCCCGTACCGGCCGAACACGAGGCTGCAGCCGCGGAGCGGCTCCAGCCGGTGCTCGCTGCCGATCGCGATATGCACCTCGTCATCCCCGAGCGTCGGCGGCAGCAGATCGATGAGACTCGTTCGGTCCTCGAGGAGCCGAAGCATGTCCCGCATCCGGCCGCTCGTCGCGAACTCAGGCTGCGCGAAGATGTTCTGGATGCCGTCGGTGTAGACATCGTGTGTCCGCGCCGCGTCGTGGTCTTCGAGCGCGCGTGCGACCGATGTGACCACTTCCGCGTCGACGCCCGTCTCGCCCGTGGTCGCACGGCGCACGCTCGCGGCGTCATGCGAGGCCAGCGATCCGGTGAGGCGCGCGGAGAGCGAGCGCAGATGCTCCGGCGTCGTGGCGACGCGAAGCTCGAGTAGCTGCTGCGCGACAGCTCCGCCCTCGAAGACGACGACGACCAGGGCCCGCCGCTCGCTGATCGGGACCACCTCGACGTGGCGCAACGTCGCGCGGCCGGTCGCCGGCGGCGTCACGATCGCGGCCTCCGTGGTGAGGCGGGCGAGCGTCGAGGCCGCCAGTCGCAGCCACTCCGACGTGTTCGAGAGCGCCTGCTGGAACTGGTGGCTCACGGTCACCTGCTCGTCCGGAGGGAGGCTGGGCCGCGGCATCAGGCTCTCGATGAAGTAGCGGTAGCCGAGATCGGTCGGTACGCGGCCCGCGGACGTATGCGGGTGAGTGAGCAGACCGAGCTCCTCAAGCGCGGCGAGCTCGTTCCGCACCGTCGCCGATGAAACGTCGAGCCGGTATTGCCGGACGAGCGCCGCCGACGCCACCGGCTGTGCCGATGCGATGTACTCGCGGATCACCGCGCGCAGCAAGTCGCGCTGCCGCTCGCCGAGATGTGGGAACTGCTCCTTGTTTTCAGCCATTAGCACTCTCCAATCGAGAGTGCTAATAGGCTAGCAAGAGCGCGCGCCGGCCGTCAAGAACGTTGTCGTTGCGTCGGCTCAGTGTCTGCACACCCGCGCGCTTCGCGCGCGTGTGCAGCAAAGCCATGCGGCTTTGTAACGCTAGCTTTCTTGCTCGGAGCCCTGGCACCCAGCGTGCTCAGTGCCTCGAGCACGTAGGCGTGGAGGTTCCTGGCAATGTTGTCCGAGTTCAAAGAGTTCCTGCTCAAAGCAAATGTTCTCGCGCTGGCTCTCGCGTTCATCATCGGCGTCGCACTGGCGGCAGTCGTCAACTCGCTCGTCAAGGACATCCTCATGCCC
>JANMSU010000124.1:0-2583 GCA_031389835.1 Chloroflexota bacterium | reverse complement strand
AGGTTCGCGTCGATCCAGCTCATGCGGCCGCCCTTCTGGACGACGGCCCGCTTGGTCACGAGGTTGTAGACGTTGTGACTCCAGTTCTGGATCGTCGTGTAGCGGACGTCGGCGTCTTCTTTGACGATGATCTCCACGACGGCGCTGTGCAGCGTGTTCGTTGTGAACACCGGCGCCGTGCAGCCTTCGACGTAGTGCACGCTGGAGCCGGGCTCGGCGATGATGAGCGTGCGCTCGAACTGGCCGGCGTTCTCGCTGTTGATGCGGAAGTACGCCTGGAGCGGGATCGTGACCTTCACTCCGGGCGGGACCCACACGAACGAGCCACCCGACCACACCGCGGTGTTGAGCGCGGCGAGCTTGTTGTCGTTCGCGGGGATCACCGTGCCGAAGTACTGCCTCACGATGTCCTCGTGTTCCTTCAGCGCGGTGTCCGTGTCCATGAAGATGACCCCGAGCTTCTCGAGATCCTTGCGGATGTTGTGGTAAACGGACTCAGAATCATATTGAGCTCCGACGCCGGCGAGGTACTTCTGCTCCGCCTGCGGGATCCCCAGCTGATCGAATGTGCGCTTCACATAATCGGGCACGTCTTCCCAGTTCTTCTTAGACGAGTCCGAGGCCTTCAGGTAGTAGTAGATGTCCTCGAAGTCGATGCCCGAGAGATCCGCGCCCCAGGTCGGCATCGTGCGCATGCGGTAGTGCTTGAGCGCCTTCAGCCGCCGCTGGAACATCCAATCGGGCTCGTGCTTGTAGTCCTGGCTGATCTCGCGGACGACGTCCTCCGAAAGCCCCTTCTTCTTGACGTTGCGGTAGACGGCGTCCTTGTCCTCCCAGCCGAACTTGTAGTTGTCGGGTAGGTCTTTGCGAACGTCGACTGTCATGGCTATCTCCCCTGTCCGGCCGAGCGCGCCTTCGCCTCGTCCTCGTCTGGCCACGCCGGCAGACCCCAGGCCGCGCCCTTCAGCGTCTTCAGGCTGAGCAGCGCGCACTTGATACGAGCCGGGCTGATCGGGATGCCGAGGTTCTCAAGGATGTGATCCTTGTCAATGGCTTTGACCTCGTCCAGCGACTTCCCCTTGATCTCCTCGGTGAGGATGGACGCGGACGCCACCGAGATCGCGCAGCCCTTGCCACTGAAGCGAACGTCCGCGACGCGGTCGTCCTCGATGCGCAGCGCCATGCTGAGCTCGTCACCGCAGAGCGGGTTCGAGTCGGCGTACGTGTTCGTCGCGCCGGGCAGCTCGCCCTGGTTCCGAGGGTTCTTGTAGTGATCCAGGATGTAGTCGCGATACATGTCGTCCATCGCTAGACCTTGAACACTTTCTTCGCCTTGTCTATTGCGGCGAGGAGCGCGTCGCATTCATCGGTCGTGTTGTAGAGGTAGAAGGACGCGCGCGTCGTCGCGGCGACGCCGAGGCGCGTCATGAGCAGCTGGTTGCAGTGGTGACCCGCGCGCACACAGACGCCCTCGCGGTCGAACAGCGTCGCGACGTCGTGCGGATGGATCCCCTCGATGTTGAAGGACACGACGCCGACGCGATCGTCGAGATCCTTCGGCCCGTACACCGTTACGCCCGGAGTGTCCGCGAGGCGCGGCAACAGGTAGGCCACAAGCGAGAGCTCGTGCTCGTGGATCTTCGACACGCCGACGGCCTCAAGGTAATCGACGGCGGCACCCAGCCCGATCGCGTCGACGTACGAAGACGTGCCCGCCTCGAACTTCCACGGCAGCTCGTTCCACTCGGTCTTCTCGACGGTGACGCGGCTGATCATGTCGCCGCCGAACAGGAACGGCGGCATGCGCTCGAGCAGCTTGATGCGCGCCCACACCGCGCCGGAGCCGGGTGGCGCGAGCATCTTGTGCCCGCTGAAAACCAGGAAGTCACAATCGAGATCGGTCACGTCCACCGGCGTATGCGGCACCGCCTGGGCCGCGTCCACGAGAACCGTCGCCCCGGCGGCATGCGCCTCCGCGACGATCTCCTTCACCGGGTTCACGACCCCGAGGCCGTTCGACGTGTGCGTGATCGCGAGGAGCTTCGCGCCCCGCTTGAGCTCCGCCGAGAGTTGATCCCGGCGCAGGCGGCCGTCTTCGTCCACGTCGATCATGACGATCTGCGCGCCGACGTCCTTGGCCAGCTGCTGCCACGGGACGAAATCGGAGTGGTGCTCGAGCACGGTCGAGATGATCCGGTCGCCGGATTTGATGTTCTCGCGGCCCCAAGTGTACGCGACCAGGTTCACGCCCTCTGTCGCGTTGCGGACGAAGATCACCTCGCGGTCGTCGCGCGCGCCGATGAAGCGCGCCACCTTGGCGCGCGCGCCTTCGAAGGCGGCCGTGGTCGTCTCGCTGAACTCGTATACGCCGCGGTGGATGTTCGCGTTGTGCTCCTCGAACACCGCGCTCATCGCGTCAATGACCTGACGCGGCTTTTGGCTGGTCGCGGCGTTGTCCAGATACACGACGGGCTTGCCGTTGACCGTGCGCGAGAGGATCGGGAAGTCGGCCCGGATCCGCACGACGTCGAGCGGCGAGCGCGGCGGCGAGACCGTCTTGACCGTGACGGCCACGCTCAGGCC
>JANMSU010000069.1:0-3708 GCA_031389835.1 Chloroflexota bacterium | reverse complement strand
TCGAACGCGACGAAGACGGGGCCGCGCCCGCGTTTGGCGGCCTTTGGGCCGAGCCGGCCCGTCAGCAGGTCGTAGCTGGGGCGGCCGCGCGAGTCGCACACGACGATCTCGCCGTCGAGCACCGCGCCCTCCGGAACGGGTATCTCCGCGAGCTCCGGCACCAGCGGCAGCAGGTCACCACCGGCGCGGTCAGCGATGCGCAGACGTCCGCGGTCCATCGACGCGAGGGCACGGATCCCGTCCCACTTCAGCTCGAAAAGGTGGTCGGGCGAGTTGAACGCGCCCGCCGCGAGGCGCGGTCGCATCGGCGCGAGATCGCGTGGGAGCGCGGCCGGCGCGTCGCCGACTTCCAGGAGTGTGGGTTGCTCGCTGCCCGGCGAGCGCGTATCACGACGCACTCGCCGAGCATATCGAGCGGACCTTGCTTTAGGACGCCTTCTTCCGAACGGACTTTTCGCGCGCGGTGGTGGTCTTCTTCCGTGCCCCGACTGACTCGTGGCCGCCTCGGCTCTCGCGACCGCGCGTCGTCTCGCCCTTTTTGGCCTTCTCCACCGACGCCTTGAGCGCGGTCATGAGATCCACGACCGTCGTTTCCGCCTCCGGCTCGGGCGCTTCAATGACCTGGCGCTTCTCGATCTTGGCCTCGACGACCTCCATGAGCGCCTTCTTGTACTCGTCCTTGAATTCCTCTGGCTCGAACTTCATGGCCATCATGCCAACGAGGTTCTCGGCCATCTTCAGCTCCGCCGGGCTGACCTTCACGTCGTCCGGAAGCTCGAGCTCCTCGGTGGTGCGGATCTCGTCCGGCCAGTGGAGCGTGTTCATCACCAGGACGCCGTCGTGCGAGCGCACCGACACGAGCCGCTCGCGATCGCGCAGCGCGAACTTCGCGATCGCGACGCGCTCGGTCTTGTCGAGCGTCTCCTTCAGTAGGGCGTACGGTTTGGCCGCGGACTTTTCAGGCTCGAGGTAGTACGCGGACTGGTAATAGAGCTCACCCGGCAGCTCTGTTTCCTCGATGAAGCCTGCGATGTCGATAGCCTTGCTGCTGTGTAGCGGCAGCTTGTCGAGGTCCGAGTCCTCGAGTTCCACGTAGCTGCCCTTTTCGTACTCGTAGCCCTTCACGACATCGCCCCAGGCGACCTCGTGATCCCCTTCTGGGCACCACCGCTTGTTCTTTATGCGTGCCTTGTGCTCAGGACACAGCAGGTTGAAAGAGACCTTGCTCGAGCTCTCCGTGGCCAGGTACAGGCGCACCGGAATGGCGACCATCCCGAAGCTCATGACCCCTCGCCAGATCGAACGAGGCATCGTCCCACCCCCCACTTGTTGTGCTTTTTTGCGCGCGGCTTGCCGCGCGAAGCGTAACGGGTCCTGTCAAGACCTGTCGGTCCGGGCGACGATCACGGTGCGGCCCTGGAGGCCGGTGACGGTCACCGGAACGCCGACAGTGATGTCCGTTTCGGCCGTGGCGATGACCGAGGTGACATTCCCCTTGCCGTCGGGCATCGCGATCTCGCCAACTCCATCGGCGGGGATGTGTGCGATCACCCGCGCTTTCATGCCCACGTAGTCCGATTCCTGGGCAGCGGGGCGGCTGCGGAGCATGAGTCCGCCCCAGTCGATGCGTACGAGCGCGGCGACCGCTGCTGCGGCGACGCCCAGCATGAACGGCAGCGGCAGCGCCGAACCCGATCCGCCGAACCGCCCACCGAACCGGCCGAACCCGACGCGGCGAGGCGCGCCTGGCTCGTCGTCGGTCGCGAAAATATCGCCGATCGCGAACGCGACCAGGAACGCGCCGAGCATCTCCGTGAAGAGCACATCGCCAACGCGCAGCGCGACCCAGGTGTCCGCACGCGAGCCGCGGTGCCGCGACGCCCATCTCGCGAGGACGATGAGCGCTATGCCGACGGGGATCGCGAGCGCGGCTAGCAGCGGATCAAGTGATCTCATCTAAGCGAATGGTGTAACAGCGCCGGTCAGCCGCCGATGGCCTTCTCGGCCAGCGATGTCGGCAGCATCCCGGCCGTGGTGATGGCGTCGTGGAAGGCGCGAAGCGCGGGTCGATCCGACTTGCCGCGCCGCGCGAGCCAGCGCGTGCGGATGTCGATTATCTCGAGCATCCCGGTCAGGTAGCTCGACGCCTGCGTCGGCCAGCTGCAATACCGGCCTACCTCGGCGCGCGCGTTGGGCTCGGTGAGATTCCCCTTCTGCACCATGAAGCGGACCGCTTCGTCAAAGGTCATCTCACCCATGTGCAGGCTCGTGTCTACGACGATGCGTGCCGCGCGGAAGATCGTGGCCTCGTACTGATAGAGCAGGTGCTTTGGATCGGTGAAGAAGCCCTGCTCGCGCATGACGCGCTCCGCGTAGAGCGCCCACCCCTCGCTGAAATACGCGGTGCCGAAGATGCGCCGTGCGTGTGAAGGGTTGGATTTCGCCATGACCAGGTGCCAGTGGTGACCGGGATAGGCCTCGTGCACCGCGGTCGTCGGGATCCCGGCGCTGCAGTTGCCCTCGAGCCGCTTCTGCACCTCCTCGGGCGGGGTGCCGTCCGGCGGATAGGGAACGAAGAAGTGTCCGTGGAGCGTGTCCCGGAACGCCGGCGGACGCTGGTACGACGCGACCGCGAGGACCGGACGCTGGAACGGTGGCGACGGCTCGACGGTGCACTTCTCGCCGGGCGGGAGCGTCACGAGCTCGGTGTCGCGCAGGAATGACCGCGCGCGCTCGGTCCACTCGGCGTACTCATCGCGCATCGCGTCGGGCGTGGGCGCGTGGATCTTGTTGAGCCGGTCGCACGTCTTGGCCCAGTCGCCGGAGCCGTCGATCTCGGTCGCGATCCGATTCGCTTCGGTGGACAGGAGCTCATGCTGCTCACGGCCGCGCTCGCGCAGCTCGGCGGCGCTGAAAGGCAGGAGCTCCTTCTCGCGGAGCAGCGCGCTATAGAGCTGCTCGCCGATCGCCCAGTCGCCCGTGGCGTTCTGCAGGTTCGATTCGAGGTACGACGCGAACTCGTCGAAGGCCTTCGCCGCCTTCGCGCCTGAGTCGGAGAGACGTTGCCTCGAGGACGCGTCCTTGACCTCCGCAGGCACCAGCTCGCGCGCGTAGCGCGCGGCGGCCTTCGCCTGACCGAGCGCGCGCTCCACGTACACACGCGGTGTACGTGAGAAGTCGAGATTCGCGACGCCGTCGCGGATGTTGGTCGGCACGCCCTCGAGCCTCTTGGACGCGGCGTCGGCGAGCTCGCGCTCGGGCCGCAGTCGGTGGAGGAATAGCGAGAACACACCGTTCAGTCCGGGGTTCAGGTAGTAGTTCGGTTGGCGCTTCCACATCTCCAGCGGCTGGTAGAGCTCGCGACCACGCAGGACCGAGATCAGGAGGTCGCGGTCGATGCGCTCAGCCGGCGCCAGTACGTCATCCGCGACGGCGCGGAACTTTCCCAGCCACGCGAGGTCGGAAACACGCCGCCGCTCGTACGCCGCGGCGCTGGTGTCGTCGAGGCGCTCGTCGTACTCGGTGAGGCCGAGGCTGGACGCCAGTGTGGGAGAGTCCTCGTACTCCTCTTTAAGGAACGAGTCGACCAGCGAGCCGAACGCGGACGGCACCATGGCACCTCCCGGAGAATTGGCTGGAGCAGTAAGGGTGAGCCTCGAGGAATACCAGCGCAAACGCGACTTCAAGCGGACGCCCGAGCCGAAAGGC
>JANMSU010000035.1:0-2804 GCA_031389835.1 Chloroflexota bacterium | reverse complement strand
CTGTCCGAAGGCATGGTCGGGAGCGTGCTCGCCGCGGTCGGCACCGCGCTGCCCGAAACGATGATCCCCATCATCGCGATCATCTTCGTCCGTACCGCCGCGGCGGAGGAGGTCGGCATCGGGGCGATCCTTGGCGCGCCCTTCATGCTGTCGACGGCAGCGATGTTCGTCACCGGCGTGGCGGTCCTCGCGTACGCGCGCCGCGGCCGTCGCAAGGACTACCTCACCATCAACCGGGTCGTCGTCGCGCGCGATCTGCGCTTCTTCCTCGCGATGTACATCGTCGCGATCGTCCTGGGATTGCCGTTCTTCGAGAAGCCGTTCGCGCTGAGCGTCGTCGCCGGCGCGCTGCTGATCGGGGCCTACGTCCTTTATGTGAAGCAGACCGCGAGCGACCCGCGCACCGAGGACCACGAGGAGAAGAACGCGCTGTACTTCCAGCGCAAGCTCGCCACGCCCAAGACGCGGGCGGTCCTCCTTCAGGTCTTCGTGGCGCTCGCGGCCATCGTTTTCGGGGCGAATCTCTTCGTCGGGCAGATCGAGACGTTCGCGACGCTCTTCGGCATCTCGCCGCTCGTGCTCTCGCTCATCATCGCGCCGCTGGCCACGGAGCTCCCGGAGAAGTTCAACAGCGTCCTCTGGATCCGCCGTCGCAAGGACACCCTGGCGATGGGCAACATCAGCGGCGCGATGGTGTTCCAGTCGTGCATCCCCGTCACGGTGGGCCTGTGGTTCACGCCCTGGGTGCTCAACGAGTTCGCCATCGCCTCCGCCGTCATCGCGATCGGCGCCGGCCTCCTGCTCCAGATCTTCCTGCGCACCGGCGATCACATCTCCGGCCGCGAGCTGACTTCGCTGGGGATCTTCTACGCGGCGTTCGTGATCTATGTCGTGGCCTTTCCCCACAGCGGACCGGTACCGGTTCACTAGGCTTCACGTCCCCCGGCTAGGACGAGAGGCCTAAACTCGACTCATCACAGCGCGCGGAGGGGTGTCATGAAGCTCGGCCTACATCTACGTGTCTTTTCGCTCATCGTCGTCGCGGCGCTCGCGATGGGGTGCACCAGCACGACGTCGCCCGGCGCGACGACCGCTCCGTCCGCCGCGGCGGGACCGGTCGCAGGCGGGACCGTCACGATCCCGATCGGCGCGGACCCCACGCTCAACCCATGGAGCCCGAACGCCTTCGTCGAGTCGCTGTTCATCAACCGCGCGATCTTCGAAGGGCTCACGAAGCCGGGCAAAGATCTCGCCCCAGCGGCAGACCTCGCGGAGAGCTGGACGACCGCGTCCGACGGCCTGAGCTGGACATTCAAGCTCCGGAGCGGAGTTAAGTGGAGCGACGGCAAGCCGTTCACCGCCGACGACGTCGCCTTCACATTCAACGACATCGTGCTCAAGCCGGACCTCGGCGCGCAGAACCGGGCGAGCTACGCAGCGGTCAAGAGCGTCACCGTGGTCGACCCGACCACCGTGCGCTTCGACCTCAGCCGGAAGTTCGCTGCTCTTCCGTCGTTCCTCGCATACAACGCCGGCATCCTGCCGAAGCACGTGCTGTCGGCCGACCCGCTGAAAACGACCTCCTTTAACAAAGGCATCCCGGTCAGCACCGGCCCATTCAAGGTGGAGAAGTACACGTCGGGTCAGAGCGTCTCGCTCGTGCGGAACGAGAACTACTTCGGGCCGAAGCCGTTCCTCGAGAAGGTCGTCTTCACCGTCGTGGCCGACCCGAACACGCAGATCGCGCAGGCGCTCTCCGGCGACCTGCAGATCATGATCCTCGACAACAAGGCGGCGGTGGAACGCGTGAAGAGCGCGGCCGGCCTCGTCGTCGTGTCACGCCCGCTCGTGCAGTACTACTGGCTCTCGCTGAATCAGACCGACAGCCGATTCACCGACGTTCGTGTCCGTCAGGCGTTCGTTCACGCGATCGACCGTCAGGCGATCATCAAGTCGGCGGAGCTCGGCTACGGATCCATCGCGAACAGCCCGATCACGCCGGCGCTCGCGGCGTACTACGACCCGTCGCTCGCGTCGAAGTACCCGTACGACCCGGCAAAGGCCAGCGAGCTACTGAAGGCGGCGGGCTGGACTCCGGGTGCGAACGGGGTACTCCAGAAGGACGGCAAGCCGTTCCAGTTCACGATGGACGTGGGACAGCGGGGCGTTCTCGAGCCTGTCAACGCGCTCATCCAGCAGGACCTCAAGAAGGTCGGCGTCATCGCCGATCTCAACACGATGGAATGGAACGCCTACATCCAGAAGGTCGTGGTGCGCCGCGAGTACACGGCCAGCGTGAACTGGTGGACCTACCCGAGCGACCCGGACGTGTTCCCCTACTACCACTCCAGCGCCGCGGGCAAGGGGTTCAACATCCCGGGCTACCAGGACCCCAAGCTCGATGACCTTCTCGTGCAGGGCCAGGCCGCCGGCGACCTCGAAGCCCGCAAGGCCGTGTACAAGCAGCTACAGCAGTACACGTCCGAGACGCTGCCCTACCTCTTCCTCTGGTACCCACAGGAGATCGACGTGCTGAGCTCGTCGCTCAAGGGTGTGCCGGAGCTAGGACTCCGCGACGCGATGCACTACCTCGGCGAATGGTGGTTGGCTAAGAAGTAGCACGCTTCCTATTCCAGCGGATCGCGTTGGGGGCGCTCGTGATCGTTTTCGCGAGCGCCCTCACCTTCTTCTTCGTGAACCTCGCTCCGGGCGGGCCGGCCTCGGTGATGCGCTTCGACGTCACCGCCGAACAGCGCGAAGCGCTGATCAAGCGCATGGGCCTCGACAAGCCCGTCGCCGAGCGC
>JANMSU010000025.1:0-6364 GCA_031389835.1 Chloroflexota bacterium | reverse complement strand
CACGAGAAGCGCGTACGCCGCGACCGTTCCGAAGGTCAGCTTCCCGCTCACTGGTATTGCACTTGGCGCTCGACGAAGCGGAACTGGATCAGCGTGAGCGCCATGACCAGGAACAGAAGGATCACGGCCTGCGCGCTCGCGTAGCCGAACTGGAAGTTCTGGAACGCATCCTGATAGATGCTGTAGACGAGCACGCGCGTCGCATCCACCGGGCCGCCGCGCGTCAGCAGGTGGATCTGCGTGAAGGCCTGCAGCACCGCGATCGTGTCCACGACCAGCAGGAAGAACAAGGATGGCGACACCATCGGGACCGTGATGCGCGTGAACATCCGAAGGCCGCGCGCGCCGTCGTGGCGCGCCGCCTCGTAGATCTCCTCGGGGACGCTCTGAAGGCCGGCAAGCAGCACGATGATGTTCGTGCCGAGCGTGAGCCAGATCGTCGTGATCGAGACGGCGATGATCGCGGTGGCCGGTTGGATGAGCCACTCCGGGCCACGCACGCCGACCAGGGTCAGCATGTAGTTGAGGAGGCCAAGGCTGGGGTTAAGAAGGAGCAGCCAGATCAGCGCGCCGACCGCCGCCGAGATCGCGATCGTGCTCGACATCATCGTGCGGAACACGTTGATCCCGCGAAGGCGCTGGTTGAGCAGCACAGCGAGGACGAGCCCAAGGGCGATCCCGATGGGCACCGTGTACGCGGCGAACAGCGTGGTCGCGAGGAGTCCGGTCCGGAAGGCGGGTGAGGCGAGCAGCTCGATGTAGTGATCCAGTCCGGCGAACGTCGTGATCGCGCCGGTCGCTCTGGTGTTGAAGAAGCTCAGATAGATCGACTGTGCGAGCGGGATGAACACGAATGCGGCGAAGAGGATGAGCGACGGCGCGAGGTAGGCAAGGCCCGTCAACAGCGATCTAGTCTCGCGCTTGTTCCAGCCCATCACCGTCGCGGCATCGTACCCGCTGCGCTGATCTCGAGCAGGTCGGTGAGGATCGCGTATGCGACCTGGTCCACGTGCGGATCGTGGAGCTGCACGACGACGCGCCCGGCGAGGTCCGTTTCAAATATCAAACCCATCGAGAAGTCGTCGATCGCGTAGAGCGGATCGAGCGGACCAATGCGGCGCGGCCCGAACGACGCGACGACACGTCCACCTCGACGAGCCATCTCGATGACCGGGCGTATGCGGTCGCCGCTCTGCGCTGCGACGCGGGCGGCCTCCGCCACTCGTTCGTCGATGGGTTCACGCGTCACGTCCTCGGGTACGAGGTCGGCATCCATGAGCACGTTCGCGAGGATCGTGGCCTTCGCCGCCGCGTCATGGCCCTCGAGGTCGTTGCGCGGATCGGCTTCCGCGATGCCCAGGCGCTGCGCCTCGGCGAGCGCGTCCGCGAACGGCACGCCAGCGGACGCGGCGGTCAGCATGTGGTTGTTCGTGCTCGACACGATCCCGCGGATCGCGCTGATCTTCGCGAGTGGGAGCGCGCTGCGTCGCAGCGTGAATACCGGAAGGCAGTCCGCGAGAGTTGCCTCGAAGCGCAGCATGCGGCCGTTCTTCTGTGCGAGTGCTTCGAGCTCTCGATACGCCCGCGCGATCGGTCCCTTGTTCGCGGTCACGACGTGCATGCCGGAACCGAGGGCGTCGCGGATGTAGCTGAGCGCGGGCTCCCCGGCGACACGATCGAGCGGCGTCATCTCGACGACTACGTCGGCGGGAAGAGACGCGATGGGCGGTGCCGCACGGAGCGGGAGATCAGTACCGGCCAAGATCGTCGCGAGGTCGATGCCGTTGGCGTCGACGACGGCGCCATGCCGCCCTGTCGATAGCGCCGTCACAGTGAATGGCGCCCCGGTGGCGAGGAGAATGCGCGCCACAGCACGCCCGACGTTTCCAAACCCGTAGAGCGCGATCCGCACCTACGCACGTTACCGCCCTGACGGCCGCATAAGGCGAGGGGCGGCCTCCGGCCGCCCCTCGCCATTCCGCAAGGTCTTGCCTTAAGGCGTTGTCGTGGCGTGCTTGCAGAGCATCGGGCGGTTCTGCGTTCGCCCCATGTCATTGATCCAGAAGTTCGCCGTGCCGCCGGTGCCAGGCCCCGTCGTCTCGTCGTAGCAGTCCGGTGTGTTTCCGCGCATGTGATTGTTTCTGATCGTGTTCGCGCTCGAGTTTCCCGCGAGGCGCATACCAGCTAGGGCGTTGTCCTCAGAGCGGTTCGTCTCCACGGTGTTGTTGTTCGAGCTACTGCCTAGCCGGACACCATTCATCTTGAAGCCTGCGACCCTGTTGCTCTTCACCGTGATCTGACTGGCCAAATTTAGAGAGATGCCATTGTTATTGCCGCCAGCCAGATTGTTGAAGGAGATCTGACCGGGGCTGACGCTGAAGAAGACGACGCCGCTGCCCGCGGGGTTGACCACTTTGTTGTGCTCGACGCGCACGTTGCTCGAGTTGAAGACCGCGATCGCGCCGTCGTTGATCGACTCGTTGTGAGACACCGAGATGTCCGTCGGCGTCGCAAGGAACGTATCGATCACCACCGCGTTGGAGTTTCCGGTGAAGTAATTGTTTTGGATCTCCGCAGCTCGCAGACCTTGGTCTGAGTAGACGCCGTTGCCGCTCGCGGCGCCCGGCAGGCGGTTGTTCCTAATGCAGTTCTGCCTCACCAGTGAGGGCGCGGCGCCATTGCTGTTGAAGTAGACGCCCATGGTGTTCCCTTGAACGACGTTATGGCGGATGTCATACCCGGAGAAGGATCGGCTCGTGAATATGCCAACCCCGTTGTGAGTGACGATGGCCGGGTTAGGCTGCACCACGAAGCCGTCGATGTGCACGTTCTCAGCTTCGACATCAAAGCCGATCGACGGATTGCCGCCGTTCAGCGCGGCGTTGTAGAGAAGGATCGCGTGCCGTGTCGGGTCCGCCGCGACGGCCGTCTTGCACTCCGTGGCTTGGCCTTGGTGCCTGGGTGCTTGCAGGACCAGACCGGGCTTGAGAATCTGAACCGACTCTCTGTATTCACCCGGGCACACCTTGATCTTGCCGTAAGGCATCGACGCCGCGACTGCGGCATTGATCGTTTGGAAGTCAGCGTTGGGGCACTGCTGATTGTCGTCGTCGACGACAAGATTCGTCTCGAGTAGCACCTGCGGAACTAGCAGAACACCGGCGTCCGCAAGATCCGCATCCGTCACGATCAGCGCTGTCGGATCCACGTCAAGAGGCCCGAGCGCTGAAGTGCTGAGGATGTCGAGAGGGCTTATTGGCGGGTCGGCGACCTCACCGAGATTCGGCGGAAGCGGATCCGCCAGCGCGCCCGTGGAGCTACTAAGGACGAGGACAAGACTGAGCAGCACGGGACCCAGGAGTCGTTTTGGCATTGGTCACCTCTGCGCCGTGTGCCGACGCGGACATGTACGTAGGTCGGAGAACTGTCCGGCATTCGCGAACACGACCGCCCTCTGCCCTGCGCCGGTGGCATCGGCAGCAGAGCGCATTCCGTATCTTCCTTCGGCGCGACAAGTTTCAGTAACGCGAAGGGCAACAGAGAATCAACGCGAGTCGCGCCGCGTGCGACGCCGCGCTATCCTTCTTATCGATACGCGTCTGCGGGGCCCCACCGGCGTTTGCGGTGGAGCCCCTTTTCGGCGTCCACGGCGAACACACCGCGTACGCATTTAGCGCGAGCAGCCAACAGAGGAGAAGGACAGGACAAGTGCGTCTCGCGAAGCTATTCCGGCGTTCCGCTCCACCGAATGTCGATCGGCTCGTCGTCGGCCTGGGCAACCCGGGTGACGGCTATGCGAACACGCGACACAACATTGGTTTCCAGATCGCGAACAAGCTGGCGAAGCGAGCGCGTCTCGAGTTCGACACCAAGGCGGCCGAGTCGCGCATCGCGGAAGGCTCGCTCGGCGACATACGTATCGCGATCGCACGGCCGCAGACGTTCATGAACGACAGTGGGCGAGCGGTCGGGAAGCTGCTCGATCGTTACCGTCTCACACCGGACGCGCTCCTCGTCATCTTCGATGAGGTCGACCTGCCGCTCGGCAAGGTCCGGCTGCGCGAGCGCGGCGGCCCGGGGACGCACAACGGAATGCGCTCGATCACGAGCGAGATCGGCGAGGGCTTCCCGCGTCTGCGCATGGGGGTCGCGCCTACGGATCCGAGCGTCGAGATCGATGATCTCGCGCAGTACGTGCTCTCGCCGTTCTCAACCGATGAGCGCGCCGTCGCGGACCAGATGATCGTGCGCGGGGCGGAGGCGGCGGAGGTCGCGGTCCGCGACGGGATCAAGCGCGCGATGGATAACTTCAATGGCTAGCACGACAGCGCTCGGATCCACCGCGCGTCTCGGCGGCATCCTCGCCCTTGCCGAGCGCAGCGAGCGCTTCCGCGAGCTCGCCGAGCGCCTCGAAGACCGCCGGTCGACGAAGATCGCCGATGCCGGCGCGGGCGCGCGCGCGTTCGCGTGGGCTGCTCTCGTCGAAGTCGCTCGAAGGACCGTGGTCGTGATCGCGCCGAGCGAGGACCGGGCGCGACGATGGCGCGCGGAGCTCGCCGCATGGCTCGGGGAGGAGCGGGTACTCGCGTTCCCCGAGCGCGAAACGATGCCCTACGAGATCGGGACCGCGTCTGCTGGAGCCGTGCATCAACGTCTGCTCACGCTCTGGCGCGCGCACACTTCCACCGAGCCCGTCGCCGTCGTGGCGTCGCTGCGCGCGCTGATGCAGCACACGATCGCGCCCGCAGACCTACGCGAGCGCGGACGGACGCTGCGCGCTGGCGATCGCGTGTCGTGGGACGAGACCGCGGCCTGGCTCTTCGAGCTTGGATACGAACCGGTCGCCGAAGTTGCCGAGCCCGGCAGCTTCTCGCGTCGTGGCGGCATCCTCGACGTGTATCCGGCGTCCGCCGACATGCCCATTCGCGTCGAGCTCTTCGGCGACGACATCGAGACGCTTCGCAGATTCGATCCCGTCACGCAGCGCTCGCAGGACGCGGTCGATGCAGTCGACGTCCTCCCCGCTCGCGAGTACTCGCTGGAGGGCGCTGCCGCGCTCGCGGAGCGTCTCGCTGCCGCGGAGTGGGACCACCCGCGCGGTGAGGGAGACGAGCTGGCGTCGTATTCGGCGCTCGTCGACGCGCTCCGCGAGGGGCGCGCGGCGCCGGGCACCGACGCGTTCGCGGCCGCGCTCGGCGCGACCGCATCGCTGTTCGATCACCTCGGCGATCGCGCCACCGTCGTGTTCGAGGACTCAGTCGAGCTCGGCCTCACCCAGGACGCGCACGAGGCGCAGGCCGAGGAGCGGCGGGACGAGCTCCGCGAGCAGGGACTCGCGGTCACGGCATTCCCACCGCCGTACGTGCCGCGCGATCGCCTCGACGCCGCGGCCGATGAGCACGGCGCGGTGCGCGTCCGACCCGATGCCGACGCGCTCCGCCTGGGTTGGGGCGGCATCACGTCGTACGCCGGCCGGCTCGACGCGTTCCTGCGAGAAGTCGCCGCAACGGGGCGCGACCTGCGGGTCGTCGCTTCGCCTCAGGCCGCCCGCCTCGCGGAGCTGCTGGCCGACCGTGACGTGACCGCCGCGCCGCGCGACGCGGTGTCCGAGCTGCCCGCGGACGGCGCGCTGGTTCTCGCGCACGTCGGTCTCGCCGAGGGCTTCGTCGTGCCGGAGCTTGCGCTGCGCGTGTTCACTGACGCCGAGGTCTTCGGCTTCCGCAAGCCGCGCCATCCAGAACGGCGCCGCCGCCGTGTCGCGGTCGGCTCGTTCCTTTCCGACCTGAAGCCGGGAGATCACGTCGTGCACGAGGACCACGGCATCGCGCGATTCGAGCGGTTCATCACGCGCGAGATCGCCGGCGTCGTGCGGGAGTACCTCGAGCTCCGTTTCGCCGGCACCGATGTCGTCGCGCTGCCGACCGAGCGCGTGGATCGCGTGACGCGCTACGTCGGCGGCACGCCACCCGCGCTGTCCGCGCTCGGCGGCAAGGACTGGGCGGCCACGAAGCGCAAAGCGAAGAAGGCCGTCGAGGAGATCGCGCGCGAGCTGCTTCGCCTGTACGCGGCGCGCGAGACGATCAGCGCCTACGCGTTCGGGAGGGACACGCCGTGGCAGATCGAGATGGAGAACGCGTTCCCGTTCACCGAGACTCCGGACCAGCTCGCGGCGATCGAGGACACCAAGCGCGATCTCGAGCGCGCGCGCCCGATGGACCGTCTGGTTGTTGGCGACGTCGGCTACGGCAAGACCGAGGTCGCGCTGCGCGCGGCGTTCAAAGCGGTGCAGGACGGCAAGCAGGTCGCCGTGCTCGTGCCGACCACCGTTCTCGCGCAGCAGCACTTCGAGACGTTCTCGGAACGG
>JANMSU010000454.1:0-2318 GCA_031389835.1 Chloroflexota bacterium | reverse complement strand
TCACTCAGAAGCTGTCCGACATCGCTGTCAGCGGCAACTATCTCGAAACGCGTCGCGTTGGCGAGGAGCACGCCGCGCTTGAGCGGTCGCTCAAGGAGCTGTACACGGAGTGGTCGCGTGTCAGCGAGGCCGAGCAGCAGTGAGCTCGCGGGTCATCGGACTAACGGGTCCAATAGGTGCGGGGAAGTCGCTCGTCGCGGGGATGCTCCGTGAGCTCGGCGCGAAGGTGATCGATGCAGACGCGGTGGTGCGCGACGAGCAGTCGCGCGGCACCGTCGGCTACAGCGCGATCGTGCAGACCTTCGGTACGGGCGTTCTCGGCGAGGACAAGGAGATCGATCGCGCCAAGCTCGCCGCGGAGGTCTTCGCCGATCCGACGAAGCTCGCACGGCTCGAACGGATCATGCATCCTCGCGTCATCGCGCGGATCCTCGAAGCGCGCAAGATGCTCAGGGACAGCGACGTGATGGTCGTCGAGGCCATCAAGCTTCTGGAATCCGACCTGCGCAACGTATGCGATGAGATCTGGGTCGTTCTAGCGCCATAGCCGCTGCTGCTCGAGCGGCTGCGGGCGCGCGGTCTACCGAAGCCGGAGGCGGAGCTGCGCCTGGCGCGGCAGGCGAGTGAGGAGGAGTTCCGCGCCGCGGCCGACGTCGTGATCGTGAACGACGGCGACCGCGACGCGACGCGTGCTCGAGTGCGCGAAGCCTGGGAGCGCCTGCGGTCAGCGCCCCGCGGCTAGTCGACTAAGGGTTGATCTTCTCTGGGATCTTGACGCGGAAGTTCGTGTAGATGTCCCCGAACGTCGCGCCGGTCGAGCCACTGGCCCGTTCGTCCTTCGGCGCGCGCAGGAGGAACGCGATCTGACCACCTGACGATTGCAGGTACGTGATCCGCTCAGCGGTCAGAGCGTCGACCCGGATCGTGTAGACGTTTGCCAGCCGCGCGAGGATCGGCAGGCGCTCGAGGATGATCTTCGAGCTGAAGTCCACGGTCTGCTGCGGCGTGGGCCGCTGGAGCTTGGTCTGCGGATCGAACTGCAGCGTGAACACCATATCGACGACGTCGCCCGCCAGGATCGTGCCGCCGACCGCGTTCGCGTCGGGCACCGTGATCGACATCGCGCGGAAGTTCGGCGAGTTCACAGCGGGTGCGCCGTCGGCGCCGATGAAGCTTGCGGGCATGACGACGAACGCCGGGAGCTTCGGGTCTGAGAACTTGCTCGGCAGGATCGGCTCGCCGACGCTGATGCTCTGGACCGTGATCTTCCCGAGCGCCGCAGAGGCGTCGGACATCGCGGCGGCCGGCTTGGCGTCGAGGTTGAACTCCTGCAGCTTCACGTCCGCCGTGGTCAGCGTCGTCTTGGCAGGGATCTCCCGAGCCGCGACGAGCACCGCGACCGTGGGCACGGCGACCGGTTGATCGCTCTTGGCGCCCGAGGCGTACACGAACGTGCCCACGCCCGCAACCAATGCGAGCGCGACACCAACGATGAGAATGAGCCGCGCGCGGCGGCGTGAACCGTCCTGCACTGTCTTCCCTCTCTCCTCTGTGCTGCTGTGTCTGCTGCTAGTGGACTCTAGCCAGTATCGCGTTCAAAAACGACGGTTTTAGTTGACGACGACCGTGATGCGTCCAGGGAGCCGGATCCACGATGACTGCGAAGACTTCGTCGGGTCGTCCGGCAGGAACTCCTGGAGCAGCGGGATGAACACTTGTAGGTGGTACCAGGTTTGGACGTCGAGGTAGTAGCCGCGCCGTGGGTCGTTCAGCGTGACGCCGGCGGGGATCGAATAGCAGATCGTTACATCCGGGTTGGCGCTGCTGGCGCCGTAGTACCAGCCAGCCACAGGAGCGGGGATCTGCACCGGGCACGAAGCGGCAGCGAGCGTCCCCGTCGTCGCCGTGCTGAAGTTGGCGGTGCCGGTGCCGCGCGGCGGGATGGCGAGAATGCCGCGCGACTGGTAGATACGGTCGACCATACCGTTGTTACGCGCCACGTCGTTGTTCGTGACGCTGATCGTGTTGTCGTAGACGTAGATCGATCCCCAACGGGCGGCCTCGCGGACCGTGTTGTTGATGGTCACGTACACGGCGAAGATCAGCCCAAACTGGATGATCCCCATGAGGATGTAGAGCAGAACCGGCAGAAGGAGCGCAAATTCAACGAGGTTCTGCCCTTCCTCGCCGTGTATAAAGCCGCGAAGCTTGTCCAGAAGTGTGGCCCGTCCCTTCCTAAGAACACAGGTGACGCTACGGAGCGGTAAGGGGTACCGCAATAGCGCTTTGGTGGGAAAAACGCGGCAGATGGTTGGCAG
>JANMSU010000453.1:0-2497 GCA_031389835.1 Chloroflexota bacterium | reverse complement strand
GTATTGCCGGACGAGCGCCGCCGACGCCACCGGCTGTGCCGATGCGATGTACTCGCGGATCACCGCGCGCAGCAAGTCGCGCTGCCGCTCGCCGAGATGTGGGAACTGCTCCTTGTTTTTAGCCATTAGCACTCTCCAATCGAGAGTGCTAATAGGCTAGCAAGAGCGCGCGCCGGCCGTCAAGAACGTTGTCGTTGCGTCGGCTCAGTGTCTGCACACCCGCGCGCGTCGCGCGCGTGTGCAGCAAAGCCAAGCGGCTTTGTAACGCTAGCTTTCTTTCTCGGAGCCCTGGCACCCAGCGTGCTCAGTGCCTCGAGCACGTAGGCGTGGAGGTTCCTGGCAATGTTGTCCGAGTTCAAAGAGTTCCTGCTCAAAGCAAATGTTCTCGCGCTCGCTCTCGCGTTCATCATCGGCGTCGCACTGGCGGCAGTCGTCAACTCGCTCGTCAAGGACATCCTCATGCCCCCGGTCGGCAAGCTCTTCGGCGGGGTCGATTTCAACAACCTCTTCATCAACCTGTCCGACGGGAGCTACTCGAGCCTCAAGGCGGCGCAGGACGCGGGCGCGGCGACGATCAACTACGGCGTGTTCATCAACACGGTGATCACGTTCATCGTCATCGCGTTCGTCGTGTTCCTTATCGCGCGGACGATGATCCCGAAGGCCGCACCGACGAAGTTCTGTTCGTTCTGCGGTGAAGAGATCCTCGCCTCAGCGACGCGCTGCCGGTACTGCACCAGCCAGCTAGCGACGACGGGAGCGCGCGCCTAACTCAGACCGGCGTTGGCGTGATCAGAGCGCGCACGCGGCCGACGAGGTCGTCGAGCTCGAAAGGCTTGGTGACGTAGTCGGCCGCGCCGAGCTCGGTCGCATAGTTGCGTTCAGATAGGCCGAACATCGCGGTCACCACCACCACGGGCATCTTCGCGATCCGGCCGTCAGACCGCAGCTCTCGGAGCACGGAGAAGCCGTCACGCCTGGGCATCATGAGGTCGAGCACCATCACCGACGGCTGGAGCTCATCGACGAGACGCATCGCCTCGTCGCCGTCGCTCGCGAGCTTCGACTCGAGACCGTCGTCGCGCAAAGCCGTGACGATCACGTCGCCCAGAGCGGGATCGTCCTCCACGACGAGGATGAGCGGACGCTTCCGCGCCACTAGACGCGGATCTCCTTCGCGAGCCTGTCGGGATCGACGATGACGATGTGGCGGCGTCGGATCCCGATGATCTCGCGTCGTTCGAGGTCGCCGAGCACGCGGTTCACCGACACCCGAGACGCCCCGATGAAGGCGGCGAGCTCGTCCTGGGTGAGCGTGAGCTCGAGCTTCGCTGTGCCACTCGACGCTGCATCGGACTGCGCGAGGTCGAGCAGGTACTTCGCCACCCGGCTTGGCACGTCCAGGAAGATAAGGTCCTCGACCCGGTCGGACAGCCGGCGGATGGTCCTTGCCAGCGCATCAAGTACGACACGCACCGCCGCGGGGTGCGCCTCGAGGAACGTCAGGAAGTCGTCCCGCGCGAGGAGCGCCGCTTTCGTGTCCTCGAGCGCCGTCGCGGACGCGGAGCGCGGGCTGCCGTCGAAGAGCGAGAGCTCCCCCAGGAAGTCGCCGTTGCGCATGATGGAGACGAGTGCCTCCTGACCGAACTCGCCCGGGAGCGCGATCTTTACCGCCCCCTCCAGCACCACATACAGATGCATGCCGGGATCGTCCTTGCGGAAGAGCATCTCGCCGCGCTTGAACGAACGCGTGCGCATCCGCTCGGCGAGCTGCGCGACCTCGACGTCGGCGAGCTTGGCGAACAGCGGATAGCGCCGCAGATGCTCTGGGAGACGTGTCTCCGGCACCGCGCGATTCTAGGTACTCGACCACTTCGCGTATCCCGTTCCGTCCTTGACGAGCGTGCGAGCATCGAGCGCCCATGGACAGCGAGAGTGCGGTCCGCACCGGCGAGGCGTACGTCTCGGGCGCGCTCACCGCGCTCGAGGAAGGCGCGCGCATGCGGCTGTTCTACGAGCTGCTGGCGGAAGTGGTGGAGTCGGTCGGCCTCCGCGCCTATCTTCCACACCGCGTCAGCGACCCGGTGGCCGCCGCCCATCTGGAACCGCGTGCCGTGTATGACATCGATCGCGCGCACGTGACCTCGGCGCGCGTCGTCGTGGCCTACGCGGGCATCCCCTCCTTCGGCGTCGGCATCGAGGTGGAGCTCGCGCGCGAGCACGCCGTGCCGGTCGTCCTCGTGGTCGAGCGTGACCGGACCGTCTCGCGCCAGCTGCTCGGCAATCCAGCCGTCGTGGAGGTCGTGCGCTACGGGGACCTCGACGGGCTGCGTCGCGGCCTCGCCGCGGCCCTGGGTCGCATCGCCGCCACGCCGCCTGGCTCCGCCCTGCCCACGGTCTCCGATGATGTCGTGGTCCAGCGCTTCCTGGCGTCGCTCGAGCAGGCGCGGCACTTGCCCGACGGTGAGATCGCCGCGCTTCTTCGCATCGGCGAGCT
>JANMSU010000055.1:0-2668 GCA_031389835.1 Chloroflexota bacterium | reverse complement strand
ATCGACAACTGGATCGCGAAGAAGGGCGCGCAGCTGCACGTTCAGCACGAGCGCTGGGAACAAGAGGAGGACGAGGAATGAACGCGAAGGTCGTGAAGGTCGCTGAGCGCCACCATCAGACCGGACAGACGAGCGGCATGGTGCGCGAGGAGGCATTCCACAGCGACAGGACGTGGGCCGGTGTCGCGCACAACGCCCCGAAGGCGTTCTCCGGATGGCATCACCACGGCAACTACGAGTCGGTGATCTACGTTCTGAGCGGCCACGTGCGCATCGAATGCGGACCCGGCGGCCGCATCGTGCTCGACGGCGGTCCCGGCGACTTCCTGCTGATCCCCGCGGGCGAGATCCATCGGGAGGGCAACCCGAGCGATGTGACGACCGAAGTCGTGCTGATGCGCGCGGGTCAGGGCGAGGTCGTGGTCAACGTCGAGGAGCCCGCCTGACGGCGGCGCAAGAACAGCGCTACAAAGGCGATCGCGATCATCGCGACCGCGACCGCGCTGAGCAAGAGCAACGTGTTGTCCTTCGGTGCCGCCGGCGGAGCGGAGGTGCCGGCACCGAAGAGGGCGCTCTCCTCGGGCAGTGGCGCGCCGACGTGGCTGCCACTGCACGCATTCGTCTCCCATGCGGCGTTGCCTGCGGAACGCAGGTACAGCGTGTGCGCCTCACCCTTTGTCACTGCGGTGTAGTCAACGCTGGTGACGCCGCCACCCCTGCTCGGACCGAGATACACCTCGACCTCGCCGGGCAGCGTGCCCTTCAGGAAGCGCAGCGGCTGGAAGCGGATTACGCCGCTCGCCGGTGCGAACGCCTGGCGCGTCTCCGTGACGGTCCCGTACACGATGACCTCAGCGAGCGCGCCGGCCTCCGCGACGGTCAACTGGACGCACGACGCGAGGGCCGGCGACGCCGTCCAGCTCAGGCCGATCAGCAGCAGCGGGAGCACGACGACACGCCGGAGACCTCTCACGCAACTCATGACGGCGAAGGGCCGGGACAGGTTCCCTAGGTGGGTTGATCGACGAGGAGCGTGCGCAGACGCTCGCCCAGGGTCTCCAAAACGGACACAGCGATGATGGCGTTCTGACGGATCACGTTGTGGAACTGCGCACGCGAGAGGACCAGACATCTCATCGCCGAGACCGCGGTCACCGTCGCAGTGCGCGGCCCGCCGTCCAGAAGAGCGATCTCCCCAAAGAAGTCGCCGGGCCTGAGCTCCCCGAGTTGGCGACCCTGGCGCCGGACCTCGGCGGTGCCGGAGAGGATCACGAAGAACTCGCCGCCGCTGCCGCCCTCGCGGCAGAGGTCCCGTCCTGTGGCGAAATCGACGTCGTCGACCTGCGTAGCGATGAACGCCAGCTGCTTGTCGTCGCAACCGGAAAAGAGCGGGACCGCCTTCAGCATCTTGTGTCGGGGGTCTGCCATTGGCCGCGAGGCTACGTCGTCGGCGGGACAGTCGCAAGGCCACGGCGCGCTCCGGTGCTGGCGGCGGGATTCGAACCCGCACTGCGCTTCTCTTAAGGAAGCTGTCTCTGCCGGTTGGACTACGCCAGCGCCTCAAGAATAGGCGGCGATCAAGGCAAAGCTGGTGTCGGGCTCGCGCGAGGACGGACGACGAGGCGCGCGGTCATCCCAAGCGATTCGTGTCCGACGACGGTGCAGATGATTCGCACCTCCGTCGGCTCCGCCGGAGCGGTCCAGTCGTTGCTCCCACTGCTGCCGGGTGCGAGATGGACCTGTGCCAGCCCGAGGGCCCTTCCTCGAGCATCGGGCACGAGATCGTGCTCGAGACGTCCGATGTTCCGTACCACCAGCCGGACCCGCTCCGCCGCGGTCACCTCGATCGTCGGCGGCACGAAGCCGTACTCCGTCATCGCGACCACGATCTCCCGTTCGGGCGGTGGCGCGCAGCCGATGAGGAGCGCGCAGCACATCACAAAGCACAGACGCAGCAAGCGCGGTCATCCTAGAGTGTCGCCGTGGCGGCCCGAGGCGACCTGGCCGAATACGCGCTAGCGGTCCGAAGCTTCAGCAGGAACGCGCGGCTGTTCATCGTCCACGTCATCGGCATGGACACCGTTCACGGGACGTCCCTCGTGCTCGTCAACCTGTATTTCCTCGCCGTCGGACTGCCGATCGAATTCATCGGGCTTCGGCTTCTCCTCGGCGGCATCGCCGGCGCGATCTTCTCGGTACCAGCGGGAATCATCTCTGACCGCATCGGGCGGAAGTGGTCGTTCATCATCGGCGACGGCGCCGGCGCCGCGCTGTATCTCGTCACCATCTTCTCGGTCGACCAGGGCATCCTGCTCGCAACGGGGATCCTCGCCGCCATCTCGGGAACGCTTCACGGCGTCTCCGAGCCCGCGTTCATGGCCGAGAACAGCGAGCAGCGTGAGCGCGTTCATCTCTTCTCGGTCTCTGACGGACTGCGCACGCTCTCGGCGATGGTCGGGAGCCTCCTCGGAGGCTTCGTCCCGCTGCTCGCGGCCTCTCTCGCGGACAAGGTCACGCTCTACCGGGCCTCGATCTTCATCGGGATCGCGATCTGGGCACTCTCCCTCATCCCCGCGCTCATGCTGCGCGGGCACGACCGCCCGGTCGAGCGAGCGGCGCCTGGCATCCGAGGGATATTCTCGGGCGTGCGGCATCCGGACCGCGTGCT
>JANMSU010000420.1:0-1878 GCA_031389835.1 Chloroflexota bacterium | reverse complement strand
TGGGGAAGGCGCGCGAGACGTCGGACGTGAGGACGCTCTCCGTGCCGATCCCGAAGAACGGGTCGGTGAGCGAGGCGATGTGGCCGAGCTGGAACGCCGTCATCTGCCGCGAGAGGAAAAAGCCGACGAGCGCGAGCGCGATGATCGGTGCCCGCTGCGGCCAGCTGGAGGGGTTGTAGGACCAGCCGGGCGGCATGTCCGAGCCCGGCTCCATGCTCATGCCTGGTGCCATCGGCATTCCCGGCGCCAGGATGGCGAACACGACAACCAGCGCGCCGGCGAGCGTGTCGTTGGCGTAGGCGGCGGCCGTGGGGGCCCAGAAGACGAGGGGGGCGAAGAGCAACCACAGGCCAACCAGGGAGTTCGCCCACGGCGCCCACAGCTTCCAGAACGGCCGGCGCGAGAGCGAGAGCGCGGCGAGCAGGATGACGAGCGCGCCGCTCGCGACGTCGCTTACCTGGAGCCCGGGGCTCTTGAGACCGAGCGCGAAGGCGCTGGTGATGAGCCACAGGCCCAACGTCATGTTGGCAAAGTGGGGCCAGACTGCCCCGCCACCGTGCGCCATTGCCATTGCCATCGGCGCGTCGCCGGCGTGGTGTGTGGGCTTGGGGCCCACGAGGCGTTCCTCCCCGGGTGACTCGTGGACGTGCTCCTTCGACTTTCCGACCGTCTTCTCGAGCTCGGACGGAGCCTCCAGCTCGTTCTCGCGGTACCAGCCGAGCGGATCGGCCTTCAGCGCCGCCACCATCTTCGCCAGCGTCTCGCGCAGCGAGCGCTTGGGCTCCCATCCGAGCAGGGTGCGGGCGCGCGCGATGTCGAGCGCATAGTGGTCGTTCGCGCGGTCGATCATCCACGGCTTGACGAACCCCTCCTGTCCGGGGATGTGGTCCAGCACCCAGGCTCCAGCCTTCGCCAGGGGCGCCAGCGCGGAGGGGATCGCGATGGTCTCCTTGCTGGCGCCGCGAATCAGGCGCGCGATGGTGTGCTGCAGCTCGTCGTAGCTGAGCGCCTCCGGCTCGCCGAGCAGGAGCGCAAGCTCCGGTGGAAGTGTGGCGCGGCGCTCCACGACCCGCTCGATGGCGTCCACCAGGTCGTCCATGTGCATGAAGGCCTGGCCGTGCGCGGTCGAGCCGGAGTAGACCCGACTGGTGAGGTCCCGCTCGTTGATGCGCTGGATCTGGTGCGCGAGCGGGATCGAATGAGTGAGGTCATCGTACACGCCGGAGATGCGCAGCAGCACGGCGGGGATGTCGCCGCGCTCCTCATGGATGAGTTGTTCGGTCCGGACTTTCGACGCCGGGTAGGCCCAGGTCGGCTCGAGCGGCCAATCCTCCGTGATGAACTCGCCCGGCTCGCCGGGACGGTGGACGAGCATCGTGCTGGAGAAGACGAACTGCTCGACCTGAAAGTCCTGCGCGCGGAGTTCCCGCAGCAGCCGGCCGGTCCCCTGCACGGTGATCTCGTCGTACTTGGGGCTCGGCTTGCCAAAGAAATCATAGTAGGCGGCGAGATGGATCACGGACGCGATGCGCTCCCCATGATGCGCGCGGATCACGCGGAGGCCCTCGCGCACGCTCTCGTCGGACGTGATCTCGACAGCGACGCGCACGCAACCGGGCGGTGGCGGCGCCGGCGTCTTGCGGTCGAAGCCCACGACGTCCTGGAAGCGTCCGACGAATCGCCGCATCACCGCGTCACCGATCCGGCCGTTGGACCCCGTGACCAGGATGATTCCGCTCTCCGCGGTCATGACTGTCCTTCCTATCCTGGGCATGAAGGGTCCGGCGTGGCTTCGGCTCGCGGTACCCGGGAGCCTTGTCGAATAGGCCAACGATAGGCCGTTAGTCTGAGCGCTTCCGGAACGTCGCCTGAAGGCTG
>JANMSU010000409.1:0-1983 GCA_031389835.1 Chloroflexota bacterium | reverse complement strand
GCTGGGCCCGAACGGTGCCGGCAAGACGACGACGATCTCGATCCTCACGACGACCCTGACGCCCAGCGGCGGCACGGCGACGATCGACGGGCACGACATCGTGCGCGAGGCGAGCGCGGTACGGCGGATCGTCGGGATCATCTTCCAGCGTCCCAGCCTGGACATGAACCTCACGGCCGAGGAGAACGTCCGGTTCCACGCGATCCTGTACGGGCTGTACCCCTACGCGCCGACCTACGGGCTCATGCCCGCCGCCTACCGCGAGCAGGTCCAGAGCCTGGCGGGATTGCTCGGCATCGCCGATGACGTCGGGAAGCCGATGCGGACGTTCTCCGGCGGCATGCGCCGCAAGCTCGAGATCGTGCGCAGCCTGATGCATCGGCCCAAGGTGTTGTTCCTCGACGAGCCGACCGCCGGCCTGGATGTCCCAAGTCGTCGCACGCTCTGGGACTACCTGCGCACGATCCGGCGCGAGAGCGGAACGACGATCTTCCTGACGACGCATTACCTCGAAGAGGCGGAGGAGGCTGACACGATCTGCATCATCGACAAGGGCAAGGTCGTGTCCTTTGGCACGCCGGAGCGCATCAAGTCCGACCTGGTGCAGGAGTACGTCCTTATCGACGCCGAAGACCGCGCCCGGTTGCGCGAGGAGCTCGCGCGCCTCGAGCTACGAAGCGACGGCGATGGCCCGTTCCGAGTCCACGTCGACTCGCGTCATGCGCACGCAGCACTGAAGGCCATCGACACGCCGCTCACTCTCGTGCGTACGCACATGCCGAGCCTGGAAGACGCGTATCTCGAGATCGTGGGGAAGCTCAGTGAGTGAGGTAGCCGCGGTCCTCACGCTGGCGCACCGCGACCTCATCAAGCTGCTTCGCGACCGCGCGCGCATGGTGTCGGACTTCGCGTTCCCGCTCATCTTCATCGGGATCCTCGGCACGAGCCTTCAGGCGGGATTCGGCGGCGCGACGAGCTTCAACCTGCTGCACTTCGTGTTCACCGGCGTCTTAGCACAGACGATCTGGCAGTCCACCGCGCTTGGCGTCATCTCGCTGCTCATGGACCGCGAGCAGGACTTCAGCCAGGAGATCTTCGTCTCGCCGATCTCGCGCTACTCGATCATCTTCGGGAAGATCCTCGGCGAGTCGCTCGTCGCCTTTCCGCAGTTCATCGCGATCCTCGCCTTCGGCGTGATCATCGGCGTGCCGTTCACGCTCGAGAAGGTCGTCGCAATGGTCCCCGCCGCGCTTCTGATCGCGGTCTATGGCGGCGCCTTTGGGATCCTCGTGCTCTCGCGTCTCGACAACCAGCGGCAGGCGAACCAGATCTTCCCGTTCGTGATGCTGCCCCAGTTCTTCCTGGCGGGGATCTTCAACCCGATCCAGGACCTGCCGCCCGTCCTCGACATCCTGACGAAGATCGCGCCGATGCGCTACGCGGTCGACCTGCTGCGCGACGTCTACTACGGGAGCGGTTCGGGCGTGCCGCTTCTCGATCTTCCCACGAACCTCGCGATCATCGGTGCCGAGTTCGTGATCTTCATGGTCATCGGCACGGCCGGCTTCGTCCGGGCGGAGCGGAACCGCTAGCCCACCTTCGTACACTTTCCCCATGCCGCTTCGGAAGCTCAAGAAGGTCGCGAGGATCGTGGACGCCGCGATGCGCGACGCTGCGCGCGCTCAGGCCACCGACCCCGCCTTCCGCGAGAACCAACAGATAGACCGTCGCGGCGAGCTCTCGAAATTTAAGACGGTGCAGCACGCGCTCGCCGACCGCGAGCGGATCGACAAGTCCCGGGCCACCAAGGCGAAGGCGAAACCCAAAAAGAAATAGCGTCGGCGGTGGCAGGGCGGCGCCGTGCGATGGTCAGACGGCTGCTCCCGTCAGGAAGAAGAGCATCCGCGCGCTGATCTCGCCCGCGATCGCCGTACCGAGGCCGACGTAGAGCAGGCCCGTCGATGACTGCGTGTTCATCCGAGC
>JANMSU010000372.1:0-3151 GCA_031389835.1 Chloroflexota bacterium | reverse complement strand
GAGGAGCCAGCGCTCGTCGCGCACCCGGAGCACTTCGCACTCGCGCGTGCGGCCATCGAGCGCCTCGCGGTCGCCGGCGTGCCGCTCGCGCTCCAGACGTACTTCTTCCCCGCCGATCCTCTTCTCGACGCGCTCGCGGCGTTCCCCGTCGCACAGGTCGGCGTCGACGTTCGCAGCCGTGATACGAAGGCTCTCGAAAGGTTGAACGCGCTTCGTCAGACGGTCGTCCTCGGGATCGTTGACGCGCGCAATACGCGCGTGGAGACCGAAAGCGAGCTCGTGGGGCTCATCGAGGCCGCCCTGAAGCAGGTGCCGGCGGACTATCTCTGGCTCGCGCCCACGACGGGGCTCGAATACCTGCCGCACGATGTCGCCGTAAAAAAGCTGAAGGCGCTTGTCGCGGCCGCGCACGCGACAGGAGGAGTTAAGGCGTGAGCGATCAAGTGCTGTTGACGACGACGGTCGGCTCGTTCGGCAAGCCCGACTATCTGCAGAAGGCACGCAACGCGAACGCGCGCGGGAAGCTCGGGGAGTCGGAGCTCAACGAGCTCGAGCGCAAGGCGACCGAAGAGTGGATCCGCCGACAGGAGCGGCTCGACATAGACATCCTCGTCGACGGCGAGATGTATCGCGGCGACATGGTCGCGTACTTCGCGGAGCGACTTGATGGCTTCCGCATCGGCGGCCTCGTCCGCTCGTACGGCAACCGCTACTACCACAAGCCGATCATCGCTTCGAAGGTCAGTCGCCCGAAGCCGATGACGGTCGACTGGTTCCGCTACAGCCAGTCGCTCACGGACCGTCCGGTCAAGGGAATGCTCACGGGGCCCTACACCATGCTCGACTGGTCGTACAACGAGGCGTACAAGACGCGTCGCGACGCGGCGTTGGCCTTGGCGGAGGTCGTCCGCCAGGAGGCCGAGGACCTGCAGGCCGCGGGCGCACGCTACATCCAGATCGACGAGCCCGCCATCCACGCGCGCCCGGAGGAGATCGAGATCGCGATCGAGGCGATGGGTGTAGTGACACAGAACCTCAACGCGAAGACCGTGTCGCACATCTGTTACGGCGACTTCGCCGCGATCTATCCGAAGGTCCTCGAGCTCCCCGTGGACCAGCTCGACCTGGCCATGGCGAACTATGGGTACCGCTGGCTCGAGCTGTTCGACAAGGATCCATTCACCAAAGAGCTCGCCATCGGCATCGTCGATGTGCATTCGCACCAGACCGAGAGCGTCGCGACCGCTGCGGATGGCATCCGCAAAGGTCTGCGGTACGTGTCGAAGGAGCGCCTCCTGCCGCACCCGGACTGTGGGCTGAAGACGCGCACCATCGAGGAGTCGGAAGAGAAGTGTCGCGTCGTCGTCGAGGCGACGAAGGTCGTGCGCACGGAGCTCGCGCGCCAGGTGGCGCCGGCTTAGACAGACCAGCGTGACGATCGCGCCCGGGCTCGAGCGTTCGGGGCTGACCCGTGTCGCCACGCGCGCGCTCGGCCGTCCGATCGACGCCCTCGGCGAGTGGACGGTCGAGCCGATCGGCTACAGGGTCTTCAATCCCGTCTCGCAGGGCATCTTCCGCGTAACAGGAACCGCGCGGTCCAGCACGTCATCGCTGCCCTGGTCGGCGGTGCTCAAGATCTGTCGCGCTCCGACCGCGGAAGATATGGAGACCGCGGACGACGACCGTCGAAAGATGCTTAGCGACACACTGCTCTGGGATCGCGAAGGGGAGGCGTACGCATCCGGGCTGCTCGAGACCCTCCCCGAGGGCCTCGCCGCACCGAGTTGCTTCGGCGTCGAGCGCCACGACGGCACGCTCTGGATCTGGCTCGAGAACGTCGCGGACGACACGGCCGAGTGGGACGTCGCGCGCTATGCGCTCGCGGCGCGACATCTCGGCCGTTTCGGCGGCGAATACCTCGCCGGACGCGAGCTCCCCACGCAGCCGTGGCTGTCGCGCGGATGGATCCGCGCGTGGAGTACGTACTTCAGTCGCAGCCTGCCCGCGATCCTGGACGACGACGGCGTGTGGGGCCAGCCGGTCGTCGTGGAACTCTTCGATCCGTCAGCACGCGAGGAGCTTCGGGCACTATGGCGCGATCGCGAGCGGTGGTGGGATGCGCTCGATCGACTGCCGATGACCCTGAGTCACCTCGACGCATTCCGAGGCAATCTCATGAGTCGCACCACGCGTGGGCAAGCCGAGACGGTCGCGATCGACTGGGCATTCGTAGGTGTCGCACCGCTTGCTGCGGATGTCGCCACGCTCATCGTCGCGAGCCTCTTCTATCACGGCGATCCGCGGGATCCGGCCGAGCTCACCGCGGTCTGCCTTGAGGCAACGGCCGCGGGCCTGAAAGATGCGGGCTACCGCGTCTCTGCAGCCGATCTTGAGCGCGCCAACGCCGTGAACGTGATCGCGCGATGGGGATTCGTGATCGGCCCGCTGCGCGCGGCCGGCGACCCCGCCCGCGAGGAGAAGATGGCCCAGCTGCTGCGCCGTCCCTACCGGGAGATCGTGCGGCTCATCGCCGAGCGGACGCGTTATGTGCGCGCGCTCTCGCGCGGAGTCGAGCTGGACTAGAGTCTTCGACGTGCCGACGGTGATGGAGGAGACGACCGACCTTCTCCAGCAGCTCATCAAGAACGAATGCGTGAACGATGGCACGGTCTCGTCCGGTCACGAGATCCGCAGCGCCGACACGCTCGCGAGCTATCTGCAGGCGCCGGGCGTGGAGATCAAGCGGTACGAGCCGCAGCCCGGTCGAGGAAGTCTCGTCCTGCGCATCGAGGGAAGCGACCCGAAGGCGCCGTCGCTCCACTTCATGGGGCACACCGACGTCGTACCGGTGACGCGCTCAGGTTGGCGACACGACCCTTTCGGCGCTGAGGTCATCGACGGCGAGGTGTGGGGTCGGGGCGCCATCGACATGCTCGATGTCACGGCGTCGATGGCGGTCGCGGTACGCCGTCTGGTCACGAACGGCTTCCGTCCCAAAGGCACCTTCATCTACTCCGCGGTCGCGGACGAGGAAGCGCTGGGCACCTACGGCGCGCAGTGGCTGACCGACAACGTCTGGGACGACGTGAAGAGCGACTACCTCGTCACCGAGTTCGGCGGAGCTCGTTTCCCGCTGGGCAAAGGCGCGAAG
>JANMSU010000350.1:0-8120 GCA_031389835.1 Chloroflexota bacterium | reverse complement strand
CCGTCAGCGCCGTCGAGAGCGCGGTCGAGATCGGGCTCATATGTCGTGCCGGCCGGTGCCTGCCCGCACCGCCAGGCGCTCGGCATCAGCGTCGGCGGACCGGAGAGCGTGATCGTCGCCCCCAGCGGGACGAGCGTGTTGATGTCGGATCGCGCAACGCGGCTGTGCGCGACGTCCCCGACGATCACGATGCGCTTCTTCGCTAGATCTCCCAGCGCGCCGCGCAGCGTGTACGCGTCGAGCAGGCCTTGCGTCGGATGCGCGTGCCACCCGTCGCCGGCATTGATCACGGCTGCATCGGTGCGCTCCGAAACGAAGTACGGCGCACCGGATGAGGCGTGTCGCATTACGACGATGTCTCCACCCAACGCCTGCAGCGTGCGCACGGTGTCGTACAACGACTCGCCCTTCTCGACCGACGAGCCACTTGCGGAGATGTTCACGACGTCGGCGGACAAAGTGCGCGCGGCCAGCTCGAACGACACGCGCGTGCGTGTCGACGCCTCGGCGAAGAACAGCACGACCGTGCGCCCGCGCAGCGGCGGCGCGCGACGCACCGGCCGCGAGAGCACCTCGAGCATTGCGCCGGTGGTGTCCAGCACCGCCTCGATCTCCTCCGTCGCCCAGTCGTCCGTGTCGAGGACGTGGCGCCGCGACCATCTCATGCGCTCACCCGCTCGCGGGCGATCAGCTCGACCTCGTCGCGGCCGTCCACCTCGGTGAGATGGACGCGAACGTCGTCGGTGGGCTTGGTGGGCACGTTCTTGCCAACGAAGTCGGCGCGGATAGGGAGCTCACGGTGGCCCCGATCGACGAGGACCGCGAGACGTATCGCGCGCGGCCGCCCGTAGTCGACGAGCGCATCCATCGCCGCCCGGATCGTGCGTCCAGTGAAGAGCACGTCGTCGACGAGCACGACGACCTTGTCGTCGACCGAGAAATCCAGCGCGGACTCGTGGACGATCGGCGCGTATCCGATACGCGTGAGGTCGTCGCGGTAGAGCGTGATGTCGAGCGAGCCGAGGGGTACGCCTGCGCTCTCGTTCGCGCGGATCGCGTCGCGCAGGCGCGCGGCCAGGACATCTCCGCGCGAACGGATACCAACGATGGCGAGCCTGGAGAGATCGCGGTCGCGTTCGACGATCTCGTGCGCGATCCGAGAGATCGCGCGACGAACATCATCCGCGCCGAGCAGCGTGGTCAGCCCTGACTCCTTCCCGGCCTCACAGGACCGGTCGTTAAAGGGGTACTGGGCGAAAGTGTATTCGGGTGGCGGAGGGCGTGCTGCGGGCTAGCCGACGCGGAGGATCGCGACCTGGCCCTGCAGTCCCTTGTAGTTCACGACGAACGGATAGTTCCCGGGGAGCGCGGCGCTCGGCATGTTCATCACCATGCGGCCGTTCGGATCGAGCGTTCCCGAAGAGGTCTTCGAGCCGCCCGTGCTCGCGTTGCCAAAGCTCACGAGGAAGGTTCCGGCGCCGGGTGTGTTGTTGCCGTTCCGCACCGTGAAGGTGACGGTGAATGGCGCCCCGATGTTGACTCGCGATGGTCCGCTGTACGTGACCACGCTGCCATCCGCGAGCGTGATCGCAGTGCCCACCGCCGGCGGGAGCGTGGGAGCGGCCGTACGCACCGGAGGCTGCGTTACGTTCGGCCGCGTTGTCGCGCCCGGCGCCTCCGTCGAAGCGGGGGTCGCATCGACCGGGGTCGTCGGTTGGGCCGAGACGGCACCGGGCGCAGTCGGATTCGCGCTCACACCGGGCGCCTCCGTTGGCGCGACACCAGCGTTGGGCGAGCTCTGCGTGCCAGCGACGACGGCGGCTGCGCCCCCGCCGACGATGAGAAGTACAAGGACCACCGCGAGGAGCGGCGCGGGACTGCTTTTCTTGACGCCGGTGGTCGGCGCCACGATGCGATCGGGGACTTTGTATGCGCCATGCCACTGCGCGGCGAGCTCACGACCTCGAGGCGCGAGGACCGTCGCGATCCACTCCTTGCCATCCGGGTCGAAGAAGTACGTCTGGATCGCGTGGACGTCCGGCGGCGTCGGCGGCGTGGCCATCTCGGGTCCACGTTCGTGCAGCCAACGCGCGTCCACCGGGTTCCAGGTGAAGACCGAATGCTCCTGTGCCACGAGTGCATTATCGGAGTGCTGCGGTAGCGTCTTCGTATATGCGACCGGTGCTGGCTGTACTCGTCGTGCTCGCGTTCGCGTCGATCGCGGTCGCCGCGACGAACGCGGGGACAACGCCAAAAGCCCCTGCTGGCGCGGTGATCGAGGCTCCGCGAGCTACTGCCGATCCCGCGAATACCGCGCGTGTCGAGCACGATCGCCACATCGGAAGTTCCCCCGGTCAGGGGAGGGGGATATCCCCCGTTGTCAGAGGCCTGCTGCTCCCCGTCGAAGGCGCCGAGATCGCGACCGCGCCTGAGCTATTGCCCAACTCACCGCGTGAGTACCGCGCGGGCTGGCACGAGGGGGTCGACTTCGCGGCGGACCGCGGTACGCCCGTGCGAGCGGCCGCCGCCGGAACTGTCGTACGAGTGGACCGCGAGTTCGTCGACTGGGATCTCGACCTCCTAACCGCGTCGCTCGAGACCGCGACGGCGCTCGGGTACACGCCTGATGAAACGCTCGACCGCATTCGCGGACGACAGGTCTGGATCGATCACGGTCGTCAGGTCGTGACGCGCTACGCGCATCTCGACTCGGTCGCGGACCTATTCGTCGGTCAGACGGTCACGCGCGGGCAGGTGGTCGGCACGGTCGGGAGCTCCGGTTTCGAAGAGGGCGGACCACATCTTCATTTCGAGGTCCGCATCGGTGACGGCTATCTCGGCGACTGGCTCGAGGGCGAGGAGCTCATGCGCGTCCTCACTCGATCGTTCGACTAGTCCCCTGCTCCAGGAAACAGCGCGCACACAACGCGCGGTTGTCAGTGCCGAGGATGTTGAACGTCGTGCCGCAAGCCCCGCAGGAACGCGTCTTCCTGTCGACGCGCTCGCCGCCCACTTTCCCAGTGACGACCTCGTCGCCCAAGCGGATCCACCGCTCGACGGCCAACTCAGCTTCCCGGTCCTGATCCATTTCCTCGTTTTAGCCGCGCCGCAAGTCGCGAGCCGGGGCGGCCGCCAAGGAAGCGAGCGCGTCCGAAATGTAACGAAAGCGTTAGGGAGAGGCGGCTAACGGAGGCCGGTGCGGCGGGCGCGGAGCGCGGCCTCGAGCACGATCTCGACGGCCTCGGATGCGATCGGACGGGGCAGGCGTGTGAAGACGCCCAGTTCGGCTGACTTCTCCTTGTCGGGGGCGTCGTACCACCACGACAGCCGATCGAGATCGCACATGTACACGTACGCGGTCGTCGGCTTGGGCAGCTCGTAGCGGATGGCGCCGAGCAGATCGAGGCGGTTCGCGACGATCCGCGCCGCGTCCCATAGCTCGCGACGCGCGACCTCGAGGATCGTCTCGCCCGAGCGGCGCGCGCTCGTCGGGAAGTGCCAGCCACCGGCATCCGGGGTGCGCACCCAGACAGTGAGGTTGCCGTAGAAGGGAAGGACCATCGCGATCTGCGCCGAGGCGGGGGGGAACTCTTTAAAGCTCGAATCGCGACGCGATACGAAGGTCAGATCCGCCATTGGAGCAAAAGTAAGCAGGACAGCGAGCGTCGCGTCAATAGCCTGCGCGTCATGGAGGGTGGCGGAACGGTGTTAGCAGTCAAGCGCGCAGCGCTTCTGCCACCCGGAACGGATCAGTAGCAATCACTGAGGCCGCGTACAGCTCCATGGCTCCGATGTCGCTCGTCTTGTTGGCCGGGTCGCCCCGGTCCACGAGACGCGCGAGCGGCGGGAAGCGTCTCCAGTCCTCCCCGTCGGGCGAGAGCGGCGGCACGTACAGCGCCATGTTGTAGGAGACGACACCGGCAGCGCGGTAGACGGAGACGGCCCTCGCGATCGCCGGAGCGAGTGACGATTCATCGGCCCCGGGACGTCCCAGCACCAGGATCTCGCGCTCCTTGATCGGCACGAGCGACGCGATGGAGCGGACGCCGTCGGCTTCAGCGCCCAGGCCGAGCGCTTCGTGCACGACCCACAGATCGTCGAAGTAGTCGCTCCCGTGCTGTGCGTCGTACGCGATGGCTTGGCGGCGGAGCAGCTCGATCTTCGGGTAGTGCATGCCGCGCGTGGCAGTCATCTGCATGTGACCGTGGACGATCGAGCCGCCCGCGCGCCAGAGGCTGTTCCACATGAGGAAGTAGTACCGCGCCGCGGGATCCGCTTCGAGCGCGCGCTCCGCCCAGCGGCGCGCGGTCGCAAGGTGATCGCGGATCGCGTCCGCGTCGATCGGAGCGAGCGGATCGTGCTCCTTGAAGACCAGCACACCGTGGAAACCGTCGTACTTGGCGACGTTCGAAGCAGTGATGCCGCGCGAGCCCTCGACGCGCCCGAAGACGTCCGCCGGCGTCCCAGTCTCCGGCCGGCAGAAGGGGTCGTTCGCGGACGACGCGATCGTCGCGCGCACCTCGTCGGCGCCCTTCACTTCCATCGGCCGCAGCGCGCGCAGCTCGTTGAACAGTGCTCCCTCGAGCGTGACGTGATTGTTCACACGCACGATGCGCTGCTCGCGCACGGCGTCGACGGATCCGAAGAGCTTTCGGATCCACTCGTGCATCTCTGGAGGCGCATCGAGTCGTCCGACCGTCGTCGAGATGGCGAATATGCGGCCAGCCGCCGCGCGCGCAGCCGCGGGGAGCGAGGCGACGGCCTCTTCGAGATCGACGATCGATGCTGTCACGCCGCTTTGCGCACCCTCGAAGCCCTCTTGTACAGGTCGACGTAGCGCTTCGCCGACGCGCCCCACGAGTGGTCCTCTCGCATCACGCGGCGCACGAGCTGCGTCCATATTTCCGCGCCGGTGCGGTACTGATGCATCGCGCGAGCGATCGCGTCGTCGAAGGCCGCAGGCGAGTAATCCGCGAACGAAAAGCCGTTGCCGCGCGCGCCGTCCCGATCCGCGTCGCGGACCGTTTCCGCAAGCCCGCCCACCTCGTGCACGACGGGGACGGTCCCGTAGCGGAATGAGATGAGCTGACCCAGCCCACACGGCTCGAACCGCGACGGCATCAGGAAGAGATCGCCGCCGGCGTAGATCCGCTGGGCAAGACCGGCATCGAATCCGAGCGTGAGCCACAGCTTCCCGCCGTAACGCGCCGCGAGTGCCTTCCACTTTGCCTCGTATGTCGGATCGCCAGACCCCAGGACGACGAGCTGCCCACCGGCGTCGAGGAGCTTCGGCGCTGACGCCGTCAGAAGGTCGACGCCCTTCTGCTCGACCAAACGTCCGACCACGCCAAAGATCGGCGCGCGCGGATCGGGGTGCAGCGCGCCCTCCCTCTGCAGGGCGGTCTTGCACGCCGCTTTGCCGCTGGGATCGTCTGCGCTGTACTTCGCCGCGATGTGGCGATCGGTCGCGGGATCGAAGGCGACCTTATCGATGCCGTTGACGATGCCGAGGAGCCGGCGGCGGCGCTCGCGCAACAGTCCCTGCATGCCCTCGCCGAACTCGTCGGTGAGGATCTCCTTCGCGTAGCGCTCGCTCACGGTGCTCACGATGTCGGCGGTGACGATCGCGCGCGCCATCGGGTTCGCCTCGCCCGGATCCTCGACCGGCATACGCGCGCGTGGCAGACCGATCAGCGGAAGCACGCTCTTGTCGGTCCGCCCTTGATACGCGAGGTTGTGGATCGTGAAAACGGTTGAGGTGGCAGCGAGAGCGCGCGTCCGCGCGACGAGCGGAACGAGGAGCGCCGCGTGCCAGTCGTGCGCGTGCACGACATCCGGTGGTGAGTCGCGTATGTCCTCGAGCACCGCGCGGCAGAAGAACGCGTAACGCTTCGCGTCGTCGGGCTCTCCGTAGACGCGGTCGCGGCCGATCCGCTTGTCGCTCCTGACAAAGACCACGCGCACGCCGTCGCGCACGACGCTTGGATAGGACACACGGACCGTGGACTTCCCGTATGGGACCGAGCGTGAGGGCGCGCGCTCCGTGATCTGGAACTTCGCGCGGTCGATCGTGTTGTGCAGCGGCAGGTACAGCGTGACGTCGTGACCGAGCGCCGCGAGTGCCTGCGGGAGACTGCCCGCCACGTCAGCGAGGCCGCCGACTTTGGCGTAGGGGGCGGCCTCGGCGGCCGCGAAGACGATCTGCACGAGCCACCGGATGTTAACGAGATGTAAGGAAACGGCGTGTTGCGACCCAAACCGTACTCCCGCGACAGCCCAGGTCGTTAGTGTTTGTGGCTGGTGGGGTAGCGAAGTCCGACCCAGAAGGAGACGCACGTGATGCTGCTTGACAAGAAGGTGGCCCTCGCGGCCGGCGTCGGGACACTGACCGCCGTGCTGCTGGGCGGCGCGGCGCTCGCGGCTTTCGCGCCGGTCACCGAGAACCTCCCGAGCGCGCTCGAAGGCGAGATCGGCACCGCGGCGCCCGCGAACAGCGGCACTGACAAGCTGAAGTCGATCCTTGAAGGCCTCGTCGCCAAAGGTCTCATCACCGCTTCGCAGGCCGACGCGATCGTCGCGGCGGTGAAAGCCGCGGAGCCCGTGCGCGACAACGGCGCGGTCAAGCGGATCTTCGCGAGCCTGATGGAGGAGAGCGCGAAGTACCTCGGCCTCACCGTCGGCGAGCTCAAGGCGAAGCTTTCCGGAACGACGCTGAAGGGCGTCGCTGAAACAACGGCGGGTAAGACGCAGGCCGGCCTCTCCGCGACCTTGCAGAACGCGGTGAACGCCGCGATCGACAAAGCGCTGGCAGAAGCGAAGCTCACGAAGGAGCAGGCCGACAAAGCCAAGGCCGAGGCTCCGGCTCAGATCATGAAGTTCGTCGAGCAGACCCACCCGCAGGCGCGCGCGACAAAGCCGAAGACGGGCACAGGCGACCTGCCCAAGACCAACACCCGCCCGATGAAGGTCACCGAGTTCGTCGGCGACGTCTACGGCGCCGGCCGCACTTACCTTGGACTTTCGCAAGCCGATCTACTGGCGGCGCTACGCGAGGGCAAGACGCTGGGCGAGGTCGCCACGAGCGTCGGGAAGAACAAGGCGGACCTTGTCGCGACGATCACCGCCGCGGCCAACACGAAGATCGACAAGGCCGCGACCGACGGAAAGCTCACGGCTGAGCAGGCGACTGCGCTGAAGGCGCAGGTCGGTCCCGCCGTCGCCGCGCTGGTCGATGCGAAGCTCCCGGCTCTAAAGAGGCGCTGACCAGCACCGCAGGTATCCATTCGGTCGCGGGGCCGTTGGACGCGGAGAGTAACGACGCGGCCCGGCCACCCGTTGCCTCTTCGCAGGACGCCCGCAGGTCCGGCGGTATAGTCGGCGCGCGGTCGGCTCGGCGAAATCGCACAGGAGCGTGTACTGGATAAGCGGTACCAGATCACTCGACCCCTAGGCACCGGCGGGTCCTCCCAGGTCTACCTGGCGAATGACACCGCCCTGAACCGCGAGGTCGCGATCAAGGTGCTGGACAGCGCGGCCGCTGCGGACGCCACGGTCCGCCGCATGTTCGTGAAGGAAGCGCGCTCGCTCGCGCAGCTCAAGCATCCCAACATCGTGCTGGTCTACGACGTCGGCGAGGTCGACAACCTTCCCTACATCGTCATGGAGCACCTCGCGGGTGGATCGGTGAAGGACCGTATCGAGCGGACCGGTCCGCTCAAGGCGGGAGAGGCTGCGCGCATCGCGATCGAGGTCGCGAACGGGCTCGCCTTCGCTCACTCGAAGGGCATCATCCATGCCGACCTCAAGCCCTCGAACATCCTCTTCGACGCCGACGATCACGCGAAGGTCACCGACTTCGGCATCGCGCGCACTCCGAAGGACGACTCGGCGACGCCCGAGCTGTACGCGACGGCGATGTATGTCGCGCCTGAGCGAGTCGAAGGAAAGCAAGCGACGGTGCAAAGCGACGTCTATGGCCTGGGCCTCGTTCTTTACGAGATGCTCGTCGGCAAACCGCCGTTCACGAGCACGAGCGCCGGGGTGCTCATGCGCGACCACGTCGTGCGCATGCCGGTGCCGCCAAGCCACCTCCGCCCCTCGCTGCCGAAGGAGCTCGACAC
>JANMSU010000344.1:0-5736 GCA_031389835.1 Chloroflexota bacterium | reverse complement strand
TGCGGCCGCCCGGTGATCTGCGACGCGCGCTCGCCGGTGGTGTGGGGGATGACGTACCGCGCCGGCGCGGGTCTCGCGTACCGGAGCGCCGCCGAGCTCGCGGAGATCTGCGAGATGCTCATCGCGGGACCGACCCTCGCGTCGCGTCTCGGCGCGGCGGGCCAGTCGTTCGTCGAGCGAACGTACACCTGGCCGCGCGTGGTGGAGACGTATCTGGATCTGTTCGCCGAGGTGCGCGCCAGGAACGCTTGAACGCATGCATTTATGCATGCATACTTCGCGCATGGCTGCCAAACAGAAAGTCGATCTGCAGATACGCGGCGTCCCCGCCCGGCTTCAGCGGCGGATCCGGGAGAAGTCCGCCCGCAAGGGCGTGTCGATGAGCAAGTACGTGATCCAGATCCTCGAGGACAACGTCGACCAGCCCGACTCGATCAACGACTGGCTCGACGAGATCACGTCACTGCCACCCGTTCCCGGTTACAAACCTGGAATGGGGGCAGCTGCGGTACGTCGCATCCGCGATGCGATCGACCGTGCGTAGGCGCTCTTGATCGTCCTGGATGCGTCCGCTGCGGTCGAGCTGTTGGTCGCCCGCTCGCGAGGGGGCACGTCCGTCGCCGGGGCCATAAGGAACGAGCTCCCACGAGTGCCGTCGCACTTCGACGCCGAAGTGTTCGCGGCGATCCGAGGCATGACGCTACGGCAGGAGATCGTCATCGATGACGCGCTCGCGGCGCTCTACAGACTCCGGACGCTCCGCCTGCAGCGGGTCGCGATCGTTCCCCTGATCGGCGAGGCATTCGCGCTACGCGATCGATTCGCGGCGTACGACGCGTTCTATGCGATCGTCGCGAGATCGAGCAGCGCCGCACTCGTCACGTGCGACCGCGGCCTTGCGCGCGCCGCCAAGGGGTTCTGCGAAGTCGAGTTCGTCGCGCTGAAGTAGGCCCTTCGACTAGTCGTACGCGAAGCGTCTCACCGAGTGCAGGAGGCTCTCGATGTCAAAGGGCTTGCCGACGAACTCGTCGACGCGGAGATCCTGTGTCAGCGGGTCCGAGTGCGTGGCGCCGCTGATCGCGATCACCTTCGCGTGACCGCCCGCGCGGCGATAGAGGTCGAGGAACTCCGGTCCGTTCATCCCGCCCCGGAGATAAAGGTCGAGGAGGATGACGTCGGGCTCCCGCATCTGGACCTCGCCAAGAGCGAGATGGCCGCTGGGCGCCGTCGCGACCTGATAGCCGTTGTTGCCCAGCGCGAATTGCAGCGTCCGTACGGTGGCGTCGTCGTCCTCGACGATCAAGACTCGCTTCGGCATTCCACGAAACCGTACGCGGACGCCACGTCCCCCATGTGGGGGAACGCCGCGCTACTTCGTCATCTGGTAGTCGAGGCGCGCGCGACCGCTGAGCATCCGTGAGGTGTTGTGCTGCTCGGGGTAGCCGGCTTTTACGAAGAAGATCTCGAAGAACCCCGGCTGTCCGGCAACGGAGCCGACGTCGAGCAGGTACCAGCCATCCTTGTCGGTGCGGCTCCAGCAGACCGCTCCCGGTCTGCCCAGCGTGATGCAGGCCTGGTCGATGGGCGCCCCGCTCGCCGCATCCGTAACCCGCCCGACGATCGCGAAGCTGCTCGCGTTCGCGAACAGCTGTTTCTCCTTCTCTTCCTCGAGCCGCGCGACGTAGGCGCTCGTCGCTTTCTCACACGACGCGCCTGCCTCGAGCTCCTGCTTCCAGGTCGCGAGGTTCCCCGTGTCGAATGGCGACAGCCCCGAGACGGTGCGTGTGGGCTCGGGACAGCCCAGGAACGCACGCTGGGTCGGCTGTCCCTGCGAGCAGCCGGCGACCGCCAGGGCGAGGACCGCGGCGAGCACAAGCCTTCGATTCATCTCCCCATATGCTGAGGCCGTGAAGGACAAGCGCGGGAACGGCGAGCGCGACTGGGGAAACATCGACTGGTCCAACCTCGACCTGTCGTCGATCGGCGTACGACGCGGCAACGCGCCCCGCCCGCCGTCCCGCCGCAGCATCATCTTCACGATCCTCGCGGTCCTCCTCTTCCTCGTGCCGCTGCTGCTCGTCCCGCTGAACGAGTTCCTCACCGATCTCCTGTGGTTCCGCAGCCTCGGCCTCGAGGACGTTTACCTCCGGCGATACACGGCGGGCTTCTGGGCCTTCGTTGTCTTCTTCCTGATCTTCTTCGCCCTCGCCATCCCGAACCTGTATCTGGCCCTTCGCCCGCAGGTGCCGCGCGTTGTCGTCGACACGGAGCGCCCGCGGGCGCCTGCCCTCGCTCAGACCCTGCGACTTCTCTGGGTCATCACGATCCCCGCGTTCTTCTTCGGCCTGGCCGGCGGGGATCAGTGGGACCAGCTCCTTCGCTTCCTGAACGCCGTCCCGTTCGGCGTGAGCGATCCGCTCTTCGGCCGCGACATCGGCTTCTACTTCTTCACGCTGCCGGTCCTCGAGTTCGTGCGCGGATGGGCGATCGCCGCGATCCTCGTCATCGCCGCCGGAGTCGTTTTCCTGTACGCGGTCCGGGGCGTGATCAGCGTCGCCACGAGCTCGATCGCGCGCGGCAACCTGGATGTGGCGGGCCGCAACGCGCTCGCCCTCGCGCGGCCGGCGCGCGCTCACCTCTCGGTGCTCGGCGGTATCTTCCTCCTCCTCGTCGCGGGCGGTTACGTCCTCGATCAGTACGACCTGCTGTTTCGCACCGAACGCGTTCTCACCGGCGCGGGCTTCGCGAGCGTCAACGCGCGCATCCCCGCGCTCACGATCCTCGCGTTCATCGTTGGCATCGCGGCGGTGGCGTGCTTCGCGAATGCGTTCGCGCGGACGGTGTGGGTCATGGGCGGCGCGCTCGTGGTGTGGTTCGCCGCCACCGTGCTCGTGGGTGGCCTGTATCCGGCGCTCGTACAGAACTTCATCGTCACGCCCGACGAGCTGAACAAGGAGCGCCCGTACCTCGAACGCGCTATCGCAGGCACCCGGGCCGCGTACGCGCTCGACAAGGTCGAGGAGTCGCTGTTCAACGTTTCCGAGACACCAAGTCAGGCGGAGGCGAGGGCGGAGTTCTCCGACACGCTCTCGGTGCGGCTCTGGGACTACAACCGGCTGCTCTCCGCATTCGACCAGCTGCAGGCGCTCCGCCAGTACTACGACTTCGTCGACGTAGACGTTGACCGCTACGTCATCGGCGGCCGCGAGCTGCCGGTGATGCTGTCGGCGCGCGAACTGAACAGCCGGTCGCTGCCGCAGAGCTGGGTGAACCGCCATCTGCAGTTCACGCACGGCTTCGGCGCGGTGATCACGCCCGTCGGTGGCGTCACGCCTGAGGGCCAGCCCCAGCTCATGGTCAAGGACATCCCGCCGCAGGGCGAGATCAAGATCGATCAGCCCCGCATCTACTACGGAGAGCTCACGAACGACTACGTGATCGTCGACACCGGGATGGAGGAGTTCGACTACCCCCAGGAGGGCTCGGACGCACGCACCCGTTACTCGGGCGGCGGCGGGGTCGGAGTCAGCTCGCTCTGGGACCGCATCCTCTTCACCCTGCGCTTCGGCGAGACGAACCTGCTCGTCAGCGACCAGATCCGCTCCGAGAGCCGGCTCCTCTTCCATCGCAACATCACCGAGCGTCAACAGCTCATCGCGCCGTTCCTCGCGTACGACCACGACCCGTATCTCGTCGTCGCCGATGGCAAGCTCTGGTGGATCAACGACGCCTACACCGTCGGGGACCGTTATCCGTACAGCGAGCGCTTCGAGACGCTCGTGCGCGGCGGCACTAAGGTGGCGGACGGCGAGCTCAACTACATCCGCAACAGCGTGAAGGTCGTCACGAACGCGTACGACGGATCCATCGCGTATTACGTGATCGACGAGACCGATCCCGTCGTACGTACGCTCCGCGCGATCTACCCGAGCCTGTTCAAGCCGCTGGCCGACATGCCCCAGACCCTCAAGGACCACCTGCGCTACCCCGAGGATCTCTTCTCGATCCAGGCGCAGGTCTTCGCGATCTATCACATGACCGACATCGACAACTTCTACAACCGGGCCGATGCCTGGCGGATCGCCAACAAGGTGCTGGAGCAGGGTCAGGCGAAGGCGCCGATCGAGCCGTACTACGTCACCACAAAGCTTCCGGGCTCGGACCGCAAGGAGTTCATCCTCTTCGTTCCGATGACGCCGGCCGGCGGCGCGCGCGACAACATGGTCGCGTGGATCGCGGGCCGCGCCAATGCGCCGGATTACGGCAAGCTGCGCGTACTCCGCTTCCCACAGGACCGGCAGATCTTCGGACCGTTGCAGATCGAAGGGATCATCGACAGCGACGCCACGATCAAACAGCAGCTCACGCTGCTCTGTCCGCAGGGAGGCGGCTCGACGTGCTTCCGCGGCAACCTTCTCGTGCTGCCCGTCGGCAACTCGTTCCTCTACGTCGAGGGGCTGTTCGTGCAGGCGACGCAGGGCCGCATCCCGCAGCTGCAGCGCGTGATCCTCGCGACGCAGGGTCGGGTCGTCATGGCCCCGACCTTCGAGGGCGCGCTCGATCAGCTCTTCGGTCCGGGCACCACGCCACCGCCGACCCAACCGCCTCCGGGTACGACCCCACCGCCCGGCACGACCCCGCCAACCGCAGCCATCGCGGAGCTCGTGCGTGCCGCGAACGAGCACTTCCAGCAGGCGCAGGCCGCGCTCCGGAACGGCGACTTCGCCGAGTACGGTCGCCTGATCACGCTTCTCCAGGACGACCTCGCCCGACTCCGTGCCGCCACGGGTCAATAACAAGCCCGCGGTCCTCGCGGCCCTCGTTCTGGGACTCTTCTGGTGCGTCGAGGGGATCGACGTCAACGCGCCGCAGGTCGACCGCGTCCTTCTCCTGCTGACCGGCCTCGGTCTCGCGTGGGCGACGCTCCGTGGCATCCCGTTCGCCGCCGCCGGTGCCGCCGGCTACGCGGTGCTCGTCGCCGCGTCGGAGCGCCTGCATCGCGAACCGCTCGAGGGCGGCAGCGACGTCCTGCGCGCGACCGCTGAGTCGCTCGATGTCGTGTTCGCGGGCGGCAATCCGTACACGCACGTGCTGCAGAGCACGAACCCGGTCGGTTCGCCGTTCGTCTATCCACCCGGCGAGCTCGCCTGGTACGCGCTGCCGCATGTGCTGCTGGGCGATATCACCCGCGTGGATGCCTGGGCCGGCATCGCCATCGTCGCGGCCATCGCGGCCGCGGGCATCCGCCTTGGCATGGGAAGCGTGGCGCTGCCCGCGATGCTCTACGCGTCCTGGGGCGCCGCCGGATTCCGCGCACTCGACGGGCAGAACGACGTCTCCGGGTCGCTCCTCGTCGTGCTCGCGCTGGTCGCGCTCGTGTTCGCGGAGCGGGAAGGCCGTTGGTCCGGCGCCGCGCTCGTCGTTTCGGCGGTGCTCTTTGGCTGGGCCATCGCCTTCAAACAATTCGCCGTGCTCGTCCTACCGCCAGTCGTGCGCTACATCGCCGTCCGCGGCGCGGGCTGGCGCCGTTACGCGCTGATCGTCCTCGGCGTGGTGGCGGCGTTCGTCCTGCCGTTCTTCGTGCGCGATCCGGGCGCGTTCGTCGACAAGCAGATCGCCGCGCTCACCTTTCACGAAGAGATCTGGGGCGCGAACATCCTGAACACGTTCGCGCAGCATGGCGATCCCGCGCCGCTCGTCCCGCTGTTCACCGTGATGGCGCTGCTTGGCACGCTC
>JANMSU010000341.1:0-1668 GCA_031389835.1 Chloroflexota bacterium | reverse complement strand
AGAGCGCGGCCAGGTCGCCGACGTCCTGCGCCCACTCCAGCGCCGACGTCAGATACCCGGACGCGGCCTGTGGCTCACCGAGGTCGACGGACACCGCTCCAAGCGCCTGCAGCACGCGGACGCGCATTAGGCGATCTCGATCCTTGTTGCGCTCGAGAGTGCGGAGGAGCGCCAGGAACAATTCGCGCGCTCGACGAGAATCGCCCGTGCCGCGCATCGCGGCTGCGAACTCGTAGTCGACGGCCTGTGCAAGGCCCGCATCGCTGATTTGAGCCACGATGCGCTGCGCGATAGTCAAGTCTCGAAGAGCCTCGTCCGGCCGCTCAGTGAGGTTCAGTGCGCGAGCACGCGCTAGGTGCAGGCGGCATCGCTGCCGTGTCGATAGCCCGTCGCCCTCCAGAAGCTGATCAGCGTCCCTGATGCAGTCCGCTGCGGTCACTCTCGATGCGAGCGCCGCGACGCGATCCACATCAAATGCGATCTCGCGTCTACTGCGCTCCATCGCGGCGTCCTCCATGAAGTACGACGCCGGCTTCCCGAGCTTCGTGGCCATGTGCTCGAGGCACTTCATCGCCGGACGGATCTTTCCAAGCTCGATCGCGCTCACGTGGGCGCGCGTGTAATAGGGAGCGCCGAGCTGAGCCTGGCTCAATCCAGCCGCGGCACGTGTCTCGCGCAGGCGTTGACCCAGTTGCTTAAGAGCCGGCGATTCGGGAGCAGCGCGACGCTGGCGGGTGCGCGTGGGCACGGCGCGAGACGCTACGCCTCCCTTGGCGCGGCGTCAACTGACAATCGACAGGACGTTCTGGAGGCGGACCACCGGAGGGTTCGCCGGATCCTCGAAGTGGTGGGTGTCGATGAAGCGCAGCTTTCCGAAGCGCCGGTCCATGAGCACCGAGTGAGTCCGCGCGCCGCCGGCGAAGAACCGGACGCCCGGGAGCAGGTCGCCGTCGGTCACGCCTGTCGCGACGAATCGCACATCGCGGCCGCTCGCCAGATCCTCAGTGCGGTACACACGCCCGTCGTCGACGATGCCCATCTTTTTTGCGCGCTCGCGCTCCGCCTCATTGCGGAACTTGAGTCGACCGAGGATCTCGGCGCCAAGACACTTCAGCGCAGCAGCGGCGAGGACGCCCTCCGGCGCGCCACCGATGCCCATGACGGCATGGACCCCAGTGCCCGCGACCGCGACCGAGATCGCGGCCATCAGGTCGCCGTCCTCGATGAGCTTGATGCGAGCTCCGGCAGCGCGCAGCTGCGCCACGAGTTGCGCGTGACGCGGTCGGTCGAGAACGACAATGGTCAGATCATCGACGTCGCGGTTCAGTGACTTCGCGATGATCTTCAAGTTCTCCGCGACCGGGCGGTCAAGGTCGACCTTTCCCGCGGCGGGCTTCCCGACGACGAGCTTTTCCATGTACGTGTCCGGAGCATGGAGCAGGCCGCCGGGCTCGGACACCGCGATCGTCGCAAGCGCGTTCGCACGCCCCTTAGCGACCGGGTTCGTTCCCTCCAGTGGGTCGACGGCTATGTCCACCTCGGGACCATCGCCACGCCCCACCTTCTCACCGATGTAGAGCATCGGCGCCTCGTCGCGCTCACCTTCGCCGATAACGACGGTGCCGTGGAACGCGACCTCGTCCATCGCTTTGCGCATCGCCTCGACAG
>JANMSU010000242.1:0-3323 GCA_031389835.1 Chloroflexota bacterium | reverse complement strand
GCTGGGGCGGGACTCGAACCCGCGACCATGCGGTTATGAGTCGCATGCTCTGACCAGCTGAGCTACCCAGCCAAGGGCCCTAACGACTCATTCTAGGGTTGACGGCTCCAGCACATCGCGCTCAGCGGCAAGTCTCGCGCGGAATTCTTCCTCGGTCATGTTGTGCTTTCGCGCGTTGCAGCCGCGACAGGCCGGAAGGATGTTCTCGACGTAGTTCGTGCCCCCGCGCGATAACGGCACACGGTGATCCGGTTCAAGCGGCCCGACCTTTCCGTCGTATGCACAGGCGTTGCCCCATCGCGCGACCAGCTCGAGCCATTCGGCGCCCGTGAAGGATCCAGCTGCGGCAATCTTCCGAGCTCTATATGCATGATCCTTCGCACGCTTGACCTCGGGATGCCTCGCTAGGTACGCCGCCTTCTGCGCGTTGATCCTCGCGGGATCTCGTAGGTAGGCCGTCCGTCGATACTGCCTGCGGCGCTCGCGCGTCAGTTCTGGGTTGCGCGCGCGCCAGCGACGCACTGCATCGACCGCTTTTCGTGGGTTACGTCTCATCCACTCGCGCGCGTACGCGCGCTGGCGCTCCGGATCCTTGTACGCCACACCGTCTATTTAGTAAACGTCGTATGTCGGTGCAATAGGACCGAGTACTGTGCGGCCGATGAGCGACCCGCGTGCGATCTGCGCCGAGTGTGGTCACGTGAAATCGTGGCATGACGGCGATGCGGCTCGCGCGTTGCGGAGCGGCGCGCTCGCGAGCGATCGCAGCTGCTATCGCGAGATCGGTGGCGCCGGTTGCCGCTGCGGCGGCTTCCGAGATTCGGGCGAGGTTGTCGCGATCGCCAGCCCCGCGCGCGCGAGCGGGAGCCTTCTCAGGTCGCTTCTCCTAACGGTGGTGCTCATCGTGTTGGGTCTTGCGCTGCTCTACGCGTACCGGTCACAAACGCCGGCGGTCCAGACGGTCCCCTACAGCCACGCGATCCAGCAGATCAACAGCGGCCAGGTCGCGAAAGTCACGATCACGGGCGGCAAAGCGACGCTTGACCTTCGGAGCGGCGAGAAGCAGCAAACGACCGTGCCGCAGCCGCCCGAGGCATTCGAAAGGGTGCTGACCGATTACAACGCCGCGAATCCGACCCGCCCCATCGCGGTCGACTACCAGGCGGATACGTCTGGCTTTCAGGTCATCGGCTCGATCCTGTTGAGCCTCTTACCAGTGTTCCTGCTTGGCGCGTTCTTCCTCTACTTGATGTCGAGATTGCGGTCGCGCTGAGCCGCCTCGCGCTCCGCTGCGAGACGAGCGCGGAACTCGTCTTCGGTCATCAGATGTTTGCGAAGATTGCAGCGGACGCACGCCGGCAAGATGTTTGCGATCTCGTTCGTTCCGCCTCTTTCCAGCGGCACGCGGTGGTCGGCGTGAAGCGGAGCCGGCGCGCCGTCATATGCGCATCGGTTGCCGTACGCCTCGACGAGTGCGGTCCATCCGCTGCCGAAAAGTGCGGCCCCGCTCCTAGCAGTCGCGCGCGGCGACGCTGATGCATCGCACGGCGTACGGCGGGCCGGTTCGGGCTGGCGTCGGTGCGCTCTTGGAATCGCTTCGGGTCCCGAGCGTACCTTGCACGCGTCTGGGCGGCATGGAGATCCCGATGTCGCGCGCGCCAGCGCTGCATCGCAGCTCTTGCCTTTTCTGGGTTGCGCTTCATCCAGGCGCGACCGTACGCGCGTCGCTGTTCAGGGTCGGTGTAAGGCATGGCACCGTTGACACATAGGATCTATCTATCGAAAGCGCGACGGCGGTGCAATAGGACCACGTCAAAAGAAAAGACCCCCGACCAGGGGGCCTTCTGTTGCGGGAGCGCGATTCGAACGCGCGACCTTCGGGTTATGAGCCCGACGAGCTACCGCTGCTCCATCCCGCGATGTTCATTCTAACGCGTCTCGAGGCTCAGCGCGCTCCGAAAAAGAGTTCGATCCAGCGCGCGACACGGCTCGCTCGCCCGCCGTCTGACGCCGTCGCGTGCGCCAACGGGGCCGCGCGCTCGACAGCGATCAAACCTTCACCCTGCTTGACGAAGTCGTAGTCCTGCGCCTTCTGGATCAGATAGTCCGTCGTCGTCTTCTGCGCGACTGAAGCCTCGAGGTCGGCCCGTCGCGCCTGCTCGGCGGCGATCTCATCGTTAAGTACGCCCATCGCGCGCTCGAGGGCATTCGCCTGCACCGTGATCCCCGTGAACGCGGCCGCACAGACGAGCCCAAGCGCCAGAACGCCAGCCGCGACCACCGGGCGCATGCTCCGCACACGAGCGACACGCCTGCTGCGCGAACGGGTCTGTTTCCTCACGCGAGCATCATGCGCCAGCAGGCGCATCAAAAGGAAGAGGCGGCACCTCCAAACCCGCCGCTCGCGCCGCACCGCGACCGATCAGACCGAGGATGTGGACCGCCGAGAGCGGATCCTCCACCTCGCGCATGAACGCAGCGACGACGACCGTCCGCGTAGGTCCGAACACGATCGCCGCGTCGTTACGTGTCGCCGCGAGCGTGCCTGTCTTGTTGGCTACACGACCACCCTTTCCGAGATAGCGACGCAGCATCGCATCGTCCTGACAGCGCTCGAGGACGGCGATCACGGCGTCGGAGGTGGCGCGGTCCACCACCTCGCCGCACACGAGCCGCTCGAGGAGCGCCACGACCTCGGACGGCGCCGCGACGTTCTCCAGCCCGCGGCGCTGGGCGTCCCAGTCGAACATCCCGCGCGCGAGCTTGGTGCGCACGCACCCCCACTCCGCCAGACGCTCCTCGACCCGGGCGACACCGATTCGTTCGATGAGACGGTTCGTGGCGGTGTTATCCGAAAGGGAGATCGTCAGCATCGCGAGGTCTCGGAGGCTGACATCGCCGACGTCGCGGAGGTCGCCAAGGATGCCCGTGCCCCCGACGGTCGCGCCGACCGGCACGCGCTCTTCGAGCGAGAGACGGCCCTCCGCGGCATCGGTGTAAAGGGCCATCACGAGCGGGATCTTGATCACCGACGCAGCGGGAAACGCCTCATCGCCTCGCTGCGAGAACAGTGTGTCGCCGGAGACCTCGCGCACCACCACCCCGGTCACGCCGCGCGTCTGATCGAGCGAAGTGCGCGCCGCCGCGAAGGATTCCTGCACCGGGCGAGCCTAGAGCCTAGATTGCGACCCGTGATCGAGTTCCGCGACGTCCACAAGCACTTCGGTCCGCTTCACGTGCTCCGCGGCATCAACCTCGCCGTGAACGCGCGCGACGTCGTAGTGGTCATCGGCCCGTCGGGCTCCGGCAAGAGCACGATGATC
>JANMSU010000199.1:0-5759 GCA_031389835.1 Chloroflexota bacterium | reverse complement strand
TCGGTGGCGTCACCCTGCCCACCGGTACATACAGTCTGACCGCGTACTTCGCATCGAAGGTTCCGCTTGGCGGCGGGGCGGAATACGACGCTCGGAACCCGCGCTACATCGGATCGACCGCCAGTACCACCTTGTCGGTGACGCTGCCAGTCACCGGTCCCGCAAGTCCCCTTGCTCTCGGCACGGCTGCGACCATCGAGGTGTCCCTGGCGAGTCCGAAGGTAAGCGCCCAACGAAGCTGCACCTTCGCCTGGGGCGATGGAACATCGACAAACGTCGCCGCTGGGCTGAGTTCCTGCTCGGGCACTCGCACTTACGCGGCGACCGGCGTCTATACCGTCGACGTGACCGTCAATGACGGATCGCTCGTCGCCACAGGACGCTTCCAGTACGCCGTGATCTATGACCCGAACGGCGGCTTTGTTACGGGCGGCGGCTGGATCGAGTCGCCGCTGGGGGCGTACGTGGCGGACACCTCGCTGGCCGGTCGAGCAACCTTTGGATTTGTGTCCAGGTACGAGAGGGGCGCGCAGATTCCGACGGGTAGCACTCAATTCCAGTTCCAGGTCGCGAACCTGAGCTTTAGGAGCACCGCCTACGAGTGGCTCGTAATCTCCGGAGCGAAAGCGCAGTACAAAGGCACTGGCACGATCAACGGCGCCGGCAGCTACAGGTTCCTGCTCACGGCAACAGACGGCCAGGCCACCGGCGGTGACGGCTTTGACAAGTTCCGGATCAAAGTCTGGGACAGCGTCACCGACGCGCTGATCTACGACAACCAACGCGGTGCTGATCACGGTGCCGAGCCGACGACCAGGCTCGGCGGAGGCAGCATCGTCGTGCACAAGCCCAAGTAGTCGCGTTCAGCCGGCTGCGCCGAGGCGGCGCAGGTCCAAGGCCGCGCCGAGCTCCGTGAAGATCGCGCGCGCCTCGGCTACGAGTCCGTCACCCTGTGCGCGACGCCGATCAGGCTCCGGCAATCGCGCGTAGGCATGCCCAAGGGCAGCCAGGGTCCGCGCAAACTCCTGGCGATCACCGAGGGGCTCCAGCAGCGCACGGCTCGCCTCGAGGGCGACAACGGCACCTGCGACGTCGCCCAGGGCTGCGCGAGCCATGCCGAGCACCTGGAGCGAGATTCCGTGACTCTCCGGAAGGCCGAGCCCGCGAGCCATCTCGACGGCCCGTTCAGCCACGGCGACTGCCTTCGGGGAGCGCGCGGCGAGGTGACCCATTGCCAGGTCACGCAGGCCGTCTACCAGATTGGCGAGGCTTCCCGCGCGCTCCAGCACGTCGACGGCCGCCTCCAGCTCCGCGATCCCGGCCGCGGTGTCGCCAAGCTCGACCTTGGTGGCTCCCAGTCCGAGCCCGGTCGCGCCGATTCCCATTGCGTACCCAAGGGCGCGGGCGATCTCGAGGCCCGCCGCGAAGTCCGCCTCGGCCGTCGCGAGCTCCCCCCGGAGGTATTCGATCTGGCCGATGTTGTTGTGACTGTGCACGCGACCCATCTGGTCCCCGATCCGCTCACGGATCGCCAGAGCTCTGCGGTACGCCGCCAGCGACTCGGCGTGCTGGCTTCTGCGGCGATTCGCCAGCCCGATGTTGTTGTGCACGTTTGCCTCTCCGAGCACGTCGCCGAGCCGTTCATATGCGGCCAGGCTCGCGTCGAAGTACGTCAGCGCCTTATCCAGATCCCCGCGGTGCGAGTACACCGTACCGGTCTGCTTGAGCGCCTCAGCCCGCGCATCGTCATCGGCTGCGCGCTCGGCGTCTGCGATAGCACGCTCCAAAGTTGCGATCGCGTCGTCATAGTGTCCTTGGCGCCAACGGACCTCGCCTATGTTCATGAGCACGCGCGATCTCTCGGCAGGCGCCGATGGAGGGAGCTGCCCGAGGACTTCCTCGAACATCGCGAGCGCGGCAGGCATGTCACCGCGAAGCTGGTGGACGATGGCGGTCTTGCGTCGCAGGCGAGCGCGTTCGACGATCTCGCGCTGAGGACGTACGTCGAGCGCCTCGGCGTACGCGGCTAGGGCGTCCTCGTACCTTCCGACCACGCGCTCGACATCGGCAGTTGCCTCGAGCGCGTCGGCGCGGGTTGACGCGTCATCTGTGCTGCGTTCAATGCAGGTCCGGAAGTAATCGAGCGCCTCGGCGTTCGCATACAGGCGCTGGGCGCGCCGACCCGCGCGCATCAGCCATGTTCGCGCCTTCGGGTCATCGTCGCCACGCCGGTAGTGGAAGGCAAGCGTGTCGATGAACTCGTCGATGCGCTCGCCGAAGAGATCTGTGTACGCATCGCCGACCACCACGTGCGTTCGCCGGCGGTGAGCGATGAGCTGAGTCCGATAGGCGACCTCCTGGACGAGGGCGTGCGTGAAGGAGTACGTCAGCTCGGCCTGAAGGACACGGCCGACAAAATGCTCACGTTCGAGTGTGCCGAGGGCGGGACTCAGCTCCTCACCGGGCGTTACGCGCTCAAGGACGCGCGTCCCGAACGTCCGACCGATCACCGCCGCACCGTGCGCGACGCGGCGTGGTGAAGCGTCGAGCGCGTCCAGCCTGGCTTCGAGCAGGTCTTGAACTGTGGTCGGGACGGTCAGTTCCTGACCGGGTCGCGACGAGCGGACCACCTCCTCGATGAAGAACGGATTGCCCGCGGTGCGCTCCAGGATCATCGCCCGGGTCTTGTCGTCCAGCGCCACGGGCGAGAGACGATCGATGAGCTCGCGCGCCGCCGCTGGCGGCAGGGCCTCGAGCGTGATCGTCTGTGCCGCCCAGTTGATGTCCGTGGGCTCGCGCGAGGTGCTGACAAATAGACACCGCAGCGAGGGAAGGGCGCTGGTCGCCTCGGCGATGACGTCGGCCGACGACGCGTCGCGCCAGTGCAGGTCCTCGATCACGATGACCAGCGGAGCGACGGACGTACGTCGCTGCAGCGCCTCGCGTATGAGCGACACGATGAGCCGCCGCTTGCCGGCCGGGTCGAGCGGCGACCGGACCTCGTAGCCGAGCAGCTCGAGAAGCAGCGTGGCGCCACTCTCGCTGGACGGCAGGTCCTCGTTGGTGGCAAGGGCCGCGCGCGCGGTCGCCTCGTCATCCGTCGCGCCGATGCCCAGCATGCGCCGGATGAGCTCAGCGACGAGCGCGTATGGCGTCGATTGTTCGTAGGAGTTCGCGCGCGCGCGAAAGCGCGCGGTACCCGTGGGGAGACCGGACAGGAGCTCTCCGATCAGTCGGGTCTTGCCGACGCCGGCCTCGCCGTGGACGTGCACAAGCTGGCCGCGGCCGGCGACAGCATCGCGATAGTGCGAGTACAGGCGTGCGAGCTCGGTATCGCGGCCAACGATCTGTGGCCCGCCGCGAGGACTCGCGCGCCGCTCCGGCCCCATCACCCGGTACACCGGGACAGGCTCAGACTTCCCTTTCAAAATCAACGGCGGCACGTCTTCGTAGAAGAATGCGCTGCGCGCGAGAGCGCGCGTCGATTCGCTGATGAGCACTCCATCCGGCGGAGCGGCGCTCTCGATACGCTGCGCAGTATTCACCGCATCACCCGTCACGGTGTAAGCCAGGACTTCGCCAGGAAGCAGCCCGGCGACCACTTCGCCGGTGTTGATGCCGATTCGGATCGCTATCCGGATGCCGTACGTCTTCTCCAGAGTGGTATTGAGTGACTGCGCCGAGCGCTGGATCGCGAGCGCGGCACGGATCGCCCGGATGCCGTCGTCCTCATGAGAAACGGGCGCGCCGAACACGGCCATCACCGCGTCGCCGATGTACTTGTCCACCGTGCCGCCGTAATGCTGGATAGCACGAGCGAGTACGCCGAAATAGGCACCGAGCACGATGCGCAACTTGGACGGGTCGAGTGTGGCGCCGAGCGGCTCGGACGAGGAGATGTCGGCGAAGAGCACGGTCACGACCTTGCGCTCCTCGGCCAGCACGTGAGTGCGGTCGGCGGAAACTTGCAGCGAGGCGCTCGTCGTGGCGGCGCCCATGACGTTTACGAGCTCCCGCGCGGCGTGCCGCAGGCCGAGCACGCGATAGGCGGGAATTGTTCGTTCTGACGCCTTCGGTCGCACCTGCTCGAGGGCTGCGAAGCGGATCGCGCCGCGCGCCGCGCTGCGCGTCGCGGGGCTCACGAGCACAGAGCCGAGCGGAGCGGCTGACTCAAGAGACTCAGCCATCGTGACGGGCGCGCCCACCACCGTGTACGTGGCCTGGACATCCTCCGCGATTGCTCCCCCGACAACGGCGCCGGTGGCGATCCCGATGCGACATGCCAATTGGACCCCATAGCGGCGCTGCAGCTCGACGTTTTCGCGCTCGATCGCTTCCTGCATCGCCACCGCGGCCACGACCGCGCGCGCCGCGTCATCCTCACGTGTCTCAGGGACGCCGAATATCGCGATCACGGCGTCGCCGATGTACTTGTCGACCACGCCGCCGCGTCGATGTATCTCGCGCGCAAGTGCGGCGAAATAGGAGCCGAGAACAGCGCGGAGCTCCTCGGGATCGAGGCTTTCCCCCAACTTTGTCGAGCCGGAGATATCCGCCTTTAGCACGGTCACGACCGTGCCCTTTGCCGCGTCGTGCGCTCGCTTGCGTGGAGTCGGAGGCGGTCGAGTGCCCTCTCTCACGATGTCCGTCACTCTAAGTGCGCTCGCAAGACGAGCCGCTCCTGCCCGCGTGTTACTTGAGTATGCCAACGCGAAGTCGACAACCAGCGTCATGAATCGGGGCGTTCATCCGTCACGGGCGGCGGCTCATAGCCGCAACGCTGAAAGAGCGCATTGCCGCCGACCACTTCGACAAACAACACGTCACGCCCGAACCGCGACCGAGCATGTTGACCTCCGATCCGTCGCTCTTTTGATCCGAAGTAGGCGCATGCGGACCCTTGGCGACTCGACCAATTGGCCGAAGCCGACCACCGCAACGGCGAGAAGACCGACGACGACCGTGCGCGGTTCTGCCCTACCTCGCTCAGGCCGAAGACTTTCGCGGAACGCTGGGTAGACCGGGATCGCAAGACGGTCATCGCACCGCGTTCGATGAAAGGTGGCTGCGCTAGGGCGCGACGGGTACCGGCTTCGGCGCCTCCGCTTCGGTCTTCTCGATGACGAGCTTGCCGTCCACCGGGTTCACGCTGACGGTGTCGCCCGAGTGGAACTTGCCCTGCAGGAGCATCTCCGCCAGCGGATCGGCGATCTCGTTCTGGATCTGCCGCGCCAGCGGCCGTGCGCCGAAGTTCGAGTCGTAGCCGACGGCCGCGATGTAGTCCTTCGCTTCGTCGCTGACAACAAGCGTGATTTCCTGCGACGCGAGCTGCTTACGCACGCCTTGCAGCTCGAGCTCAACGATCTTGCGGATCTCGGGCTTCGTGAGCGGCGTGAACACGACCGTAGCGTCGATGCGGTTGAGGAACTCCGGACGGAAGAAGCGCTTCATCTCTTCCTGCACGCGCTCCTTCATCCGCTCGTACTGGGCGTTCATGTCGGCATCGTCGCCCTCGCCGTGCGTGCGGAACCCGAGCGCGCTCTCGCTCTTGAGCATCTTCTGGGCGAGATTGCTGGTCATGATGATGATCGTGTTCCGGAAGTCGACGGTGCGGCCCTTGGCGTCCGTCAGACGACCTTCGTCGAAGATCTGCAGCAGGATGTTGAAGACCTCGGGGTGCGCCTTCTCGATCTCGTCGAGCAGGATCACGCAGTACGACTTGCGGCGCACCGTCTCCGTGAGCTGCCCGCCCTCTTCGT
>JANMSU010000192.1:0-2304 GCA_031389835.1 Chloroflexota bacterium | reverse complement strand
GGGCCACGGCACCTGCGCCCTCGAGGTGCTCGACGACCTTCCCGATGCCGATCTGTTCGTGGTGGGCGTCGGCGGCGGCGGACTCATCTCCGGGATCGCGGTCGCGGTGGCGGAGAAGCGCCCCGGAGCGCGGGTGATCGGGGTCGAGCCGGAGGGCGCGAGCGCCGTCCGGCGCGCTCTCGACGCGGGCGCTCCGGTGCGGATGGAGCGCGTCCAGACCGTCGCCGACGGCCTCGCGGCGCCCGTCGCCGGCGTCCGCAACCTCGAAATCATCCGCCGCGATGTCGCCGATGTGGTCCTCGTGCCCGATGAAGTGATCCTCGACGGGGTGCGCTTCCTCGCCTCGCGCGCGCGGCTTATCGCAGAGCCGGCGGGCGGGGCCGCGGTCGGCGCGCTGCTATCCGGAGCGGTCAAGCCACGGCCAGGCGAGAACGTCGTTGCGATCGTGTCCGGCGGCAACGTCGATCTCTCGCGTTTGGCCGAGTTCTTTCAGGCGTGAAGCGCGCGGTGCTCTACGCCGACGGCGCGTGTCGTGGCAACCCGGGTCCCGCGGGCTCTGGTGCCGCACTGGTCAACGAGGACGGACACGTCGTCGCGGAGGCGATGCGTTTTCTCGGTCCCGGTACGAACAACGTCGCCGAGTACACCGCGCTGATCATCGGGCTCGAAGAAGCGTGGCGTCACGAGGTCGAGGACCTCGAGATCCGGATGGACTCGAAGCTCGTCGTAGAGCAGCTGAACGGAAAGTGGCGCGTACGTGACGCAAAGCTTCGCCCGCTCGCGGATCGGGCGCGGGAGCTGCTCGCGCGGTTCCCGAAATGGAAGCTTCGGCACATCCCGCGCGACCAGAACGCGGTGGCCGACCTCCTCGCGAACCGCGCCATTGACGAGGTCCGATGAGCGAGGGCGAGGATCCGCTCAGCGCGCTCGTTGCGCGAAGCGTCGGAGGCGACGTCAGTGCCGTCGAGGCCGAAGATCTCGTCCCGGAAGATGGCATCGAGCGCAAACGTCTGCGTTTCACACGCGATGGTCGCGCGACCACGGCGCTCTTCGAGCGCAGCGCGAGAGGCACTCTCACGGAGGCGCAGCTCCTGCCTTTCCTCGCACGCAAGACGCCGCACGTACCACGCGTGCATTCGCGGGGGATCCCGCCGCCGCATACCTCGCTGGGTCCGTGGCTTCTCATCGAGGACCTGAGTGAGGCGAGCGCGTGTGATGGCGATGCCGTCGAGGTCATCCGAGCGAAGCTCGCGATCGAACGCGCCGTCGTCGCCGACGCTCCCGCGCTGCGCGCGCTCGGGGTGCCCGTCCGCTCCGCGGTCGATGTCGTGCGCCATGAGGGCGGAGACGCCACCGCCGAGGAGGCCGCGCGTGAGCTCGCGGCGTGGCCGATCAGCCTGGTGCACGGTGACCTTACGTGCGGTCGAGCACGCGGCACTGACCGCGGCATCGTCCTTACTCGATGGTCGCGTGCGCATCTCGGCTGCGCTCTGCTTGACGCGGTTCGTCTCGCGGCCGATCTGCGCGACAGCGGCCGATCGCGCGACGCCGATGCGGTCATCGAGAGCTACGTCGCTGAGGCCGGCGGACCGGCCGACGACGCACTTGTTCGCGCAGCGAAGCGGGTGGACTCCCTACTGCGCGACGCACGGCCCCGTTAGAATGGAGGTCCGAGCAGGCCAGACGGTCGCGGCGGCGAAAGCCGTCGAGGAAAGTCCGGACTCCACAGGGCAGGGAAGCGGGTAACACCCGTCCGCCGCGAGGCGAGGACCAGCGCCACAGTGACGATCCGCGCAAGCGGGTGAAACGAGGCAAGCTCTTCCCGGAGCAAGGCGATGTATGGGGGCGATGGCGTGGCCCGCGCCGTCCCCGGGTGCGCCGCTAGAGGCGGAGGGCAACCTCCGTCCCAGAGAGATGACCGTCCACGACGGGATCCGGCTTATTGGCCTGCTCGGGTCTTCATCCAGAATCGTTCTGAGACCGTATTACCGCAGTACACGAGGAGGTATCTATGCGTTTGCTCTCTGGGCTAACTGCTGCGGTGCTGTTGCTCAGCGCCTGCAGCACCCCGGCCGCCGCACCATCGCCGTCACCGACCCGGTCGCCGACACCCACCCCGTCTCCAACGCCGCAGACCAGGTTCGTGTTCACCGCCGACCTCAAGCCCTCGAATGAGGTGCCCCCGATCGCGAACGCGGAGGCGTCGTGCTCGGGCAAGGGCACGTTCACGCTGAACACGACCAAGGACGCCGCCGGGAACGTCACGGCCGCAACTGCCGTGTTCGAGACCGACGTCACCGGCTG
>JANMSU010000176.1:0-5018 GCA_031389835.1 Chloroflexota bacterium | reverse complement strand
CACATCGCTGTTCGGCAAGGGGCGCGTCCGCAAGACGGATCCGCGCATCGCCGCTCTCGGCGACCTCGACGAGGTTCAGAGCGTCATCGGCGTCGCGCGCGCGATGGTGACTAAATCAACATTGGGCCGGCAGCTCTTGGAGTTGCAGCAGGGTCTCTACGTCGCGATGACCGAGGTGGCGACCCCTCATGAAGACCTCGCGCGCCTGAAAACGCGACTCGACGCGGCAGCTCTCGCAAAGCTCGACGCCGCGCTGGAATCCCTGAAGAAGAGCACGCCGATCGAGGGCCGCTTCGTCATACCCGGCGAAGACCGAGTTTCGGCGGCGCTGGATCAGGCGCGCACGGTCGCGCGACGAGCCGAGCGCAGCGTCGTCGCCTGTATCGACGCGGGCAGCGTCCGAGGCGACGTCCTGCTCCCCTGGCTCAACCGGCTCTCCGACCTGCTCTTCGTGCTCGCCCGTTCGGTCGAGCGGCGTCGCCGGCCGCGGCGCTAACTACTCGGCGGCTTCGACCCTGCGACGACCTCGCTGTGGAACGGACCGCGTGCGGTCCGCTGCTCGAGCAGCAGGTCCGCCAGCTCTCGCTGTGTCGCGCGCTGCGCGTCGTCGATGTCCGAGAGCAGCACGAGCCCGTCGGCGAAACCCCAAAGGATGAGCGCGTAGATGAGCGCGAAGACGAAGCCAAAGACGCCGACCGCGATCGCGGCGCCCGGGAAGACTTCGACCGCGCCCGACGGCACCTGGTACTGGCTCGCGCCATAGATCCCGCCGGCGCCGCCCAGCACGAAGAGGATCGCCGCAAGACGCATCGCCCCCGCCGCGAACTTGATCGCGAAGTGGCTGCGCAGGCGGGGCTTGGTCTTTATCGGAGCCAGGGTGGTGGCTCCCAGTGGTCCGGCAGCACGGTGACCTTCACCGGCATCTCGGCGGCCTGCTCGGATACGGATTGGATCTGACCGATGAGCATCGGGCCGTAAGGGCAGAACGGCGTCGTAAGCACCATCTTCACCTCTGCCTCGTCGCCGGTGAAGACGACCTCGCGGATGAGATCGAGGTCGATGACCGACAGCCCGATCTCAGGATCGAGCACAGCCTGAAGCGCGTTGAGGATCTTCTCCTGCTTTTCGGCCTCTGCGACGATCGGCGACGCCGTTTTCTGGGCCTTCGTCTCAGTTTCATCAGGGGACATGACGATCCTTTCCTGCCCGCTCAGCGCCGAGCGAGCCATGCGAACAGCGAGAGCGCCGCCGTCAGCACCAGGCTGACAACGATAGACGTCGCGATGGGCGCGTACACCGTCCACCGATCGCCGCCGAACGAGAAGTCACCCGGCAGGCGCCCGACGAAGGGCACCTTGTCGGCGAACATCAGCGCGAGCCCGATGGCCACGATGACGACTCCGGCGACGACGAGGCCACGCCCGACAACGTCCATATCTGCATGGATTGTCTCACGACCACGTATCGCTCCGGCGTTCAGCGCAGGGTCACGAGCAGCACGCGATCGTCGTCATCGCGCGGTCGGCCACGCCCATCGCGGTTGCTTGTAAGCAAGAGGAACTCCCCCGTCGAGATCTCGTAGACGTCGCGCAGTCGGCCGTACTGGTTAACGAGCAGCCGCTCTTCGAACCCGACGCCGCGCCCATCCGACGTGAGGACGATGCGGTGCAGATGCTGACCGCGGAGGTTGGCGAAAAGAAGCGAGCCGCGCAACGGACCGGCGCGCGACGCGAACGCGGCGCCGGACGGCGCCCAGGTGTCGAAGGCGCCGCTCGACAGGACCGGATCGCGGAAGCGCTGGTCGCCGGGCTTTCCGGTGACGATCGGCCAGCCATAGTTCGCGCCCGCCTCCACGCGATTCACCTCGTCCTGGCAACACGCTGGAAAGAACCCGCTCGGTCCGTGCTCGGTCTGATAGAGGACGCCTGTGTCCGGGTGGAACGCGAGGCCCTGCACGTTCCGGTGTCCAAGTGAATACACCGGCGATCCCGCGAACGGGTTGTCCGCTGGAACGGTGCCGTCCCTCTCGAGCCGCAGGATCTTGCCGCCGAGCGAGCTCCGATCCTGCGCTCGGGCCTGCTGCTCGGCGTCGCCGGTCGCGACGTAAAGCTTTCCGTCCGGTCCAAATGCGAGACGGCCCCCGTCGTGATTCGTCGATCCCGGGATGTTGTCCAGCAGGATCGTCTCATCTGTGCCTGTGCCATTGACGTCACGCATGCGCACCAGGCGGTTCAGCGTCACGCCACCAGGTCCCGCGTACGAGTAATAGAGGTAGACGAACCCGCTGCGCGCGAAGTCCGGATCGAGTGCGATACCGAGGAGGCCGCGCTCGGCGTCGGGATTCGCGCGCGCAGGCACGATGGCCCAGGGCTGCGCCTGCAATCCGCCACCGCCCATCCGGACGATGCGCACGCGGCCCGGCCGCTCGGTGACGAAGAGCCGCCCGTCGGGCGCGAGCGCGACCGCCCACGGCGCCTCGAGACCGGAGGCGATGAGCTGCACGTTCTCCACGACGGCAGGGCCGAGGCGCGGCGACGGTGTTGGCGTCGGCGCGGGTGTGGCCGTCGTGGTCTGTGGACTGGGCCGCGGCGTCTGCGAGCCGGTGATCGCGGGAGTGGCGCTCGGAGCGGTCACCGGCGACGCACACGCGACGAGCGTCGCTAGTGCGATCGCCAGGGCGTGCCTCACCCTCGCTCCCTGGCCCAGCGCGCGAGCGCGCGGCTCGCCATCGGCTTCGCGAGACCGTAGCCCTGGGCTCCCGCGCAGCCGAGTGCGCGTGTGAGGTTGAGCGTGGCCTGGTCCTCGACGCCGACCGCGACGAGCGCGATGTTCCGCTCGCGGCTCAGCTGCGCGATCCGGTGCGCCGTCTCTGCCGCGCTCTGGTCCGCGGTCGCCCGACCGGTGATCTCGCGGCCGAGCTTCACGGTGTCGAGCGGCCAATGGCCGACAGCCTCGAGCTGCGCGACGCTCGTGACATCGTCGAGCGCGATCGGGATGCCGCGGGCGCCGAGCTCACGCACCCCGTTGCTCGAAGCTTCACCGGTCTCGTCGGCGCGGATCTCGGCCGTGAATCCAGACGTCCCCGACGTCATCTGCAGTGTTCGATCGAGAAGGCGCACGAACCGCGGGTCGCGTAGGTCGGTCGCCGCGATGTTCACGGCGACCTTGAATGTGAGGCCATCGCGACGCCAGACGCTGGCCTGCAGAAGCGCCTCGCGCATGACCCACGCCGTGAGGTCGTGCATCAGGCCCTCGCGCTCGGCCGTGGGCAGGAAGGCCTGCGGCGGCAGGAGTCCCTTTTGCGGATGTTTCCAGCGCACGAGCGCCTCCACCGCGTGCACGGAGTTGCCGTCGATGGCGTAGATCGGCTGGTAGTGGAGCTCGAGCTCGTTCTGTGTGATCGCGCGCGCGAGCTCGAAGCCACCTTCGCTGGTCAATCCAGCGGCCTCGATGGGTCGTCAGACTGCGAGGCGTTCCACAGCGTCGCCTCGGCGGGCGGTGTGCGACCGACGTGTCGGTAGGCGTGTTCCGTCACGACGCGCCCGCGCGGCGTGCGCATCAGGTAGCCCTCCTGCATCAGGTAGGGCTCGTACACGTCCTCGATCGTCCCCGTGTCCTCGCTCAGCGCCGCGGCAAGCGTGTCGAGCCCGACCGGACCGCCGGAAAATCTGTCGATGATCGCGATGAGGAGCCTGCGGTCGGTGGCATCGAGCCCCTTTTCGTCGACCTCGAGCATCACGAGCGCCTCACGCGCGACCGCGAGCGTCACCCGCCCATCGTGTCGGACCTGAGCGAAGTCCCGCACGCGCTTGAGCCAGCGGTTCGCGATCCGCGGCGTGCCACGCGATCGGCGCGCGATCTCGTGCGCCGCGGCCGGCTCGATCTCGATCTCCAGGATGCGCGCCGACCGTCGCACGACCTTCTCGAGCGACTCCGCGTTGAAGTGGTCGAGCTTGTACATCGCGCCGAAGCGGTCACGCAGGGGCGACGAGAGCCCGCCGATGCGCGTGGTCGCGCCGACGAGCGTGAAACGCGGCAGTGGAAGTCGGAGCGTGCGCGCTCCCGGCCCTTTGCCGATGACGATGTCCAGCTGGTACACGTCCATGGCGGGGTAGAGGACTTCCTCAACGAGGCGCGGCAAGCGATGGATCTCGTCGATGAACAGCACCTCGCCCGGCTGGAGGTTGGTGAGGATCGCGGCCAGATCGCCTGCCCGCTCGATCGCGGGACCGCTTGTGATCCGGATCGAGACCCCGAGCTCGTGCGCGATGACGTTGGCGAGCGACGTCTTGCCCACCCCTGGCGGACCGTGCAGCGCGACGTGGTCCAGAGGCTCGCCGCGACCCTTCGCGGCCTCGATGAGGATGCGCAGCTGCCCTTTGACCGTGTCCTGGTTGATGTATTCGTCGTCCGAGAGGCGCTGGGGCCGCAGCGTCGCCTCCAGCGATCGCTCGCGGTCTTCGCGGACTCCGGGCGTCACGTCGCGCGGCTTCTTTCCGTTGCCGGGCCTGCTGCCGGCGTCCGTCACGCGAGGGCCCGCCGCACGGCCCCCGCGATCCGCTCGGTCGCGGTCGCGCGTGGCACGAATTCGGCCTCGCTCGCGCTGCGCGCCTTCAGCTCGACCTGGTCCTCCTTGAGGGTCCGCTTCGACACCGTCGCGCGAAAGGGGATCCCGATGAGGTCGGCGTCCGCGAACTTCACGCCCGCGGTCTCCTCGCGGTCGTCGTACAAGACCTCGACGCCCGCGTGCTCCAGGTCGGCGACAAGGGCGGTGGCTGCTGTGCGCACCGCTTCGTCGTTCGAGGGAAGCGCGATGACGTGGACCTGGTACGGCGCGACAGCGATCGGCCACAGGATGCCCCTGTCGTCGTGGTGCGTCTCGACGATGGATTGGACCGCGCGCCCGACACCGATGCCATAGCTGCCGCCGACGAACGATTTCCGAGTGCCATCCTCCGCGAGGAAGGTCGCGTTCATCTTGTCCGAGTAGTAGGTGCCGTACGCGAAGATGTTCCCCA
>JANMSU010000170.1:0-1813 GCA_031389835.1 Chloroflexota bacterium | reverse complement strand
GACGTCGAGCCGACGTTGCTCGTCATGACGAGGACGACGTTCTTGAAATCGACCGTGCGGCCGTGGCCGTCGGTAAGGCGACCGTCATCGAGGATCTGCAGCAGGACGTTGAAGACGTCGCTGTGCGCCTTCTCGATCTCGTCGAGCAGGAGCACCGCGTAGGGACGGCGGCGGACCGCTTCGGTGAGCTGGCCACCTTCGTCAAAGCCGATGTACCCGGGAGGCGCTCCGACCAGCCGAGACACGGTGTGCTTCTCCATGTACTCGCTCATGTCGATGCGGACCATCGCCTTCTCGTCGTCGAACAGGAACTCCGCGAGCGCTTTCGCGAGCAGCGTCTTGCCGACGCCGGTCGGACCGAGGAACAGGAACGAGCCGAGGGGCCGGTTTGGATCCTGCATGCCGGCGCGCGCGCGGCGGACCGCGTTCGCGACGGCGGTGACCGCCTCCTCTTGCCCGACCACCCGAGCGTGCAGGTTCTCCTCCATCTTCAGCAGCTTCGAGACCTCACCCTCGAGGAGCTTCGTGACCGGTACCCCGGTCCATTTCGCCACGACCTCGGCGATGTCTTCGGGTGTGACCTCTTCGGTGAGCAGCTTCTCCCCACGATGCAGCGCAGCAAGCTTCTCCTCCGCCAATTGGACCTCGCGCTCCAGCGCGGCCAGCGTGCCGTACTTCAGCTCGGCGGCCCTGCCGTAATCGGCAGCTCGCTCGGCCTTCTCGATCTCCATGCGAACGTTCTCGAGCTGAGACTTCTTCTCGCGGATCTGCTGGATCGCGCCCTTCTCCTGCTGCCACCTCGAACGCAGGCCCTCGGACGATTCCTTCAGGTCCGCGAGCTCCTTCTCGAGACGCACGAGGCGCTCTTTGCTGGCCTCGTCGCTCTCCTTCTTAAGTGCTTCGCGCTCGATCTCGAGCTGACGGATCCGCCGGTCGACCTCGTCGAGCTCAGCGGGCATCGAGTCGATCTCCATCCGGAGCTTCGAGGCGGCCTCGTCCATCAGGTCGATGGCCTTGTCGGGCAGGAACCGGTCCGCGATGTAGCGGGACGACAGCGTCGCGGCCGCGACGAGCGCGGAGTCCTGGATGCGGACGCCGTGATGCACCTCGTAGCGCTCACGCAGGCCGCGGAGGATCGAGATGGTGTCCTCGATCGACGGCTCACCGACGTAGACCGGCTGGAAGCGTCGCTCCAGCGCTGCGTCCTTCTCGACATGCTTCCGGAACTCATCGAGGGTCGTTGCCCCGATCGTGTGCAGCTCGCCACGCGCGAGCATCGGCTTCAGCATGTTCGCGGCATCGACCGCGCCTTCGGCGGCGCCTGCGCCGACGACGGTGTGCAGCTCGTCGATGAACAGGATGATCTTGCCCTCGCTCGCGGCGATCTCCTTGAGCACCGCTTTGAGCCGCTCCTCGAACTCGCCGCGGTACTTCGCACCGGCGAGAAGCGAGCCGATGTTCAGCTCGAAGATCTGTTTGTCCTTGAGACCCTCGGGAACGTCGCCGCGCACGATGCGTTGCGCGAGGCCCTCGACGATCGCCGTCTTGCCGACGCCCGGCTCGCCGATGAGCACCGGATTGTTCTTCGTGCGGCGGCTCAGAACCTGGATAACGCGGCGGATCTCCTCGTCGCGGCCGATGACGGGGTCAAGGCGTCCCGCGCGTGCCTCGGCGGTCAGGTCTCGGCAAGACGGCAATCGCAGAGGGTCTGGCCCAGCGCATCGTTCGTGGTGATGTGCCGGAGGGTCTCAAGGACAAGAAGGTCGTGGGCCTGGATCTTGGTGCGATCATCGCCGGTGCGAAGTTTCGCGGC
>JANMSU010000152.1:0-5180 GCA_031389835.1 Chloroflexota bacterium | reverse complement strand
GGAGCCGGACACGAGCAGCAGCTGCGCTGCCGCTATCACGGGCGTCGCTTCTCGCTCGACGGCCGCTTTCACTCGATGCCCGAGTTCGAGGGCACCGCGGACTTTCCATCACCGGCCGACGATCTGCCGCGCACGGCGCTCGGAGCGTGGGGGCGCTTCCTGATGGTCGCGCTCGCGCCGGCGATGACCTTCGAGGACGTCGTCGGCCCAATGCGCGCGCGGCTCGGTCATCTGCCGTTCGATCAGCTCGTGTTCGATGCGGCCGGGACACGCGACTACGTCGTGGGCGCGAACTGGGCGCTGTACATCGACAACTACCTCGAGGGCTTCCACATCCCGTACGTGCACAACAGCCTCGCGGCGGTGATCGACTACGGAGCCTACGCGGTCGAGCTCGAGCGTTATGCGGTCTTGCAGCTGGCGATCGCGAAGCCGGGCGAGACCGCATTCAGCGCGCCGCGCTCACACCCGGACGCCGGCAAGCTTGTCGGCGCGTACTACTACTGGCTGTTCCCCACGACGATGTTCAACGTCTATCCGTGGGGCGTCTCGGTGAACGTGGTCGTGCCGCTCGCGGTCGATCGGACGCGCGTGTCCTTCCTCCCCTTCGTCTGGGACGCGAGCAAGCGCGAACAGGGCGCGGGCGCAGGGCTCGACCGCGTCGAGAGGGAGGACGAGGCGATCGTCGAGGCCGTCCAGTGCGGCGTGCGATCGCGCCTGTACGACCGCGGTCGGTACTCGCCGACGCGCGAAGGCGGCGTGCATCACTTCCATCGCTTGCTCGCCGAGTTCATGCATCCGTGATCTTGGCCGCTTGACCATTCGCGACCGCGCCGCGCGCAAGAAGGACGTCGAGCCGGCGCTCGACCTCTTCGTCGGGACGCTCCGCGACATGCTCGCGCGGAACGGCATCGACCCAGGTGAGCTCGCGCGTGACGAGTGGCGGTACGGCTACCCGCATGTCTTTCGCACCGGGATCTTTCGCGTCGCCGAGGATGACAGCGGCCTGGTGGCGATCTGCCACGCGATCGTGCGCGGACCGCTCTGGTTCCTATCGGGCTTCTGGACGCGACCCGATCGCCAGAAGTCGGGCATCGGTGGCCGCCTGCTGCGCGAAGTCTGGGACGAAGGACGGACGCGCGGCGCATCGACCTTCTTCACCTGGTCGTCGATCGACCTCACCGCGATGGCCAGCTATCTCCGGCGGGGCATGTTGCCGGGCTACCAGATCCTGAGCTTCGTGGGCGAACCGAATGGCACGGCACCTGTAACCTCCGATGTCGCGCCACTCACTCTCGACATCGCGTCGACGCTCGATCGTGACGTGATCGGGACGGCGCGTGAGATCGACCACGACTTTTGGTCCAGTGAGCCTGGTCGCGTGGGGCGCGCGGTGATGCGCGGCGGCAGAACGGTCGGCTACTACTACGTTCGCTCCGGCTCGATCGGCCCCGCCGCGTGGTCGTCGAGCGCTGATGCGGACGTCGTGCTGCGCTCGGCTCTTGCTGATGCGCGTGCGCAGTCGGCGATCGTGCGACTCCGTGCTCTTGGCGCGAATCACGACGCGATCCGCTTCGCGCTCGCGAATGGCCTGCGCCTCACGGGCTATTCGCACCTGCTCACGACCGCCTCGTTCGGCCATCTGGACCGTTACGCGCCATCCGGTCCGACGCTCTTCTGACCCGTCTTCTTAGCGAATCCTTAGCGCGAGGGGGTCCTCTTGGCGTGTATGGTCGGGCGTACACAACGCGGAGGAACCGATGATCTCTCGACACTTTTCGCGCACCGCCGTGCCGCTCGCGATCGCGAGCTTCCTGGTCGCCGCGTGCGGCGGAGCAGCGGCGCCGAGCGCGACCGTTGCGCCGACCGCGACCGCGACGACAGCCGCAGCGACAACGACGCCGAGCGCGAGCGCAGCGGCGACCGGGACGTGGACGGTGAGCAACACGTCAAAGGCAACGGTGCGCGTGCGCGAGCAGCTCGTCGGCGTGAATCTCCCCTCCGATGCGGTACTGGTCGCAACTGGTGTGACCGGGACCTTCGCGCTGAAGGACGATGGGACGTTCTCATCCGACGCGAAGATCAGCTTTGATCTGACGACGCTTGCGAGCGACAACCGCAACCGTGACGACTTCGTGAAGAGCGACACGCTTCAGACCCGCCAGTTCCCAAAGGCCGAGTTCGTGCCGACGAAGACGACCGGATTAACGCTCCCGATGCCGACGAGCGGTGAGTTCACGTTCAAGCTCACGGGTCAGATGACGATCAAGGGCAAGACGAAGGAAGTGATCTTCGACGTGCTGGCGAAGCGGACCGGCAACCAGCTCACCGCGACCGCGACGGCCGCGCCAACGTGGAAGTTCGCGGACTTTGGGATGACGGCGCCATCCGTTCCGTTCCGTGTCGTGAGCATCGTCGACGAACTCCGCGTCGTCGTCGACCTTGTGGCGACGCTGGCGTAGAGAAGGGCGAGGCAGAGGACGATGGACAGCGACGACGCCCAGATCGGCCGGATCCTGAGCCGCAGAGAGGTCCTCGCGCTCTTTGGTGGATCCAGCGTCGCGCTCCTCGCCGCGTGCGCTCCCGGTGCGCTCGCCTCGCCATCGCCAACGGTCACCGCGCAGCCGACGAGCGCAGCGGCGACGACCTCGGCCGCGACGTCTGCGGCGGCCGCGACGACACTTCCGTCGTGCATCGTGCGGCCGGCGCTCACCGAAGGGCCGTACTTCATCGACGAGAAGCTCAACCGCTCCGACATACGCTCCGATCCCGCGACCGGCGCGGTGCGGCCCGGCGCGATCCTCAACCTGAATTTCCTCGTGTCGCGCGTAAGCGGCAGCGCATGCACCGCGCTGAGCGGCGCGATGGTCGACGTCTGGCAATGCGACGCGCTCGGCGTCTACCCCGGTGTGGGCAGCGCGAGCGGTCAGAAGTTCCTGCGCGGTTTCCAGAACACCGACGCGTCCGGCAGCGCGAAGTTCATGACCATCTATCCCGGCTGGTATCAGGGACGCGCGGTGCACATCCACTTCAAGATCCGCCCGACGGCCTCGAGTGAGTTCACCTCGCAGCTCTTCTTCGATGACGCGATCAGCACGCAGGTCTTCGCTCAGGCCCCGTACTCGCAGAAGGGAACGCAGGGCATCACGCGGAACGCCTCTGACGGCATCTTCCAGCAGAGCGCCGGCAAGCTGCTGCTGAACGTGACCAAGAGCGGCGACGTCTACTCGGCGACCTTCGACATCGGTCTCGCGAGCTGAGCCGATTCATCGCAGGGGGAGAACCCCTGCAACCCCCCTGCAATGAATAGGGCAAGGGAGAAGGTCGTACTGGGCCGTTAGGCGAGAACGCAGCGCGTGGCCTGATCGTCCGTTAGTCCTTTTTGTGAGGCGTTCGGACGTCACCGAGGTCCTATCCCCATCCGGTCGCGACGTCGGTACGGTCGTTGCCGGTCGCTACCGTCTCGCCGCGCACATCGGCACCGGGGGTACCGCGGACGTCTGGCGCGCGTACGACGAGTCGCGCGATCGCGCCGTCACCCTGAAGATCCTCCGCGACCCGCAGGACGGCGATGCGCGGCGACATTTCCTCGCGGAGGCACGGCGCCTCGAGACGCTCGACCATCCGTCGATCGTTCCGGTGCTAGGCGTCCACGATGCGCTCGGCGACACGCTCATCGCGTTCGCGCAGGTCGAAGGCGAGCCGCTCGACCAGCTCACCGGTCCCGCTCTCGCGCCGCGGCAGGTCGCGCTCCTTTTGATCCAGCTCGCGGATGCCGTCGAGGCATTCCACTCGCACGGCTTCGTGCACCTCGACCTCAAGCCCGCGAACGTTCTCGTGGCGACCGATGGCCGGCCGCGCCTGCTCGACTTCGGCATCGCCGAGCCGATCGGCCATCCGCCCGAGGTGCCGCGTGGCACTCCCGGCTACGCGTCGCCTGAGGTGGCCGCGGGCGGCGCCGCGTCGCGCGCGAGCGATGTCTACGGGCTCGCCGCGATCGCGAAGCAGCTGCTCGGCGCGCACCCGACCCCGCGCGTCGCGAGCGTCTTGCGCCGCGGTCTCGAGCCGGATCCCGCCCGACGCTACCGCCGTCCGCGCGCTTTCGTGTACGGCGTCGCGGTCGCGGTGCTTATCGATGAAGAGCTGGCCGTCCTCGCGCGTGTGACGCGTCGGGCGCGCGTCGCGCTCGCCGAGGTGCTCTCGCGCGGCGCGGCGCGGCGCCTCATCGCGTTCGCGAGAGCGCGCCCCGAGCTTTCATTCCGGGTCGCCGCGGCATCGCTCATCGTGGTCGGTGTGCTCCTGCAGCAGACCAGTCCAAGCGCAAGCACCGTCAACGCGGGCGCGCTGCCCGCACTCGCGCGACCGGCGTTCGACGTTCCGCCGCTCGGTGCCTACGGCGCGGCGTTCGAGTCGCAGGCGCCGTATCCGAATGCGTCGCCGAACAGCATGGTCGAATGGACGCTTGCCCTGCGCAACACCGGCTCGGCCGGCTGGTACCGCGGCGTCGACGGCGCGCAGGCTTCGCTCATCCTCGCCGACGGCACGGTCGCCGCCGTGCAGGCGACGCAGTACGTCGGGCCTGGTCAGATCGGCTGGTTCACCGCGCGATTCAAGGCGCCCGCCGAGGCTGGAACGCACCGGATCGCGCTGCGACCGGTGATCAATGGACGCGGACCTCTGCCCGACCTGGGCATATACGCGGTGGTGACAGTCGCGCGCTGAGCCCCTGAGCGCTAGCGTCTCCGACGACAGGCGAAACGAAGGGGAGAGGCATGAAGAGATTCTTCGCGACCTCATGCGCGGCGCTTCTCATAGTCATCGCGCCCGCCGAAACACCAGCCGGTGCGCGCGCGGGCGACTGTTTCGACGGCAGCATCGCGGCGGCCGTCCCGGATGAGCACGGCCACTCGCTCGCGCGCGGTGGTGACGGCGAGCTCAGGGAGCCGGTCCTCGACGAGCCGGTCGCCTCATTGCCGGCATCGGCGAACAAGAAGGGCAGCGCGAAGTTCAGGCAGACCGTCCCGGTGTACTTCCACGTCGTAAGTGACGGCGCGGTCGGCAATGTCACGCAGTCGCAGATCGACGACCAGATCCGCGTCATGAACCTCGCGTTCACCGGCGTTTACGGTGGGGCGAAGACGGGCTTCACGTTCCAGCTCGCCGGCGTCACCCGCACCAAT
>JANMSU010000146.1:0-3416 GCA_031389835.1 Chloroflexota bacterium | reverse complement strand
GTGGCCCGCCGCCGCCCAAGCCAGAGCGCGGTCCGTGGCGACCGGCGGGAGAGTTCCGTCCAGCGGGCGACTTCCGTCCTGCTGGTGAATTCCGCCCCGCTGGACCACCGCGACCGTTCGTGCCGGCGCCGGGTGCGCCCGCGCCGCACGGGGGTGCTCCCGCGCCGCAGAGCGGCGCGCCTGCATCGGCTCCGCAGTCATCTGCTCCGCAGCCCGCGCCGGCAGCCGCTCCGCAACCTGCGACTCCGCAGCCCGCGGCTGCGCCGCGTCGTTCCGAGGGCGAGGCGCCGAGCTCGTAGCCATCGCGCTTAGCTTCGCGTTCTAGGGAGTCGGACCGCTCGGTGCGAAGAGCGCTGGAACGAACGGGACGTTGCCGACGACGATGCAGAGGACGAGAAGCACGATGCCGATCGTCACCCTGCGCTCCGGTCGCTCGAGTGCGAGTGCCACCGCGCCGCCGCTCAGGATCCCGAGACCGGCTCCGAACAGCAGCGCCAGCAACCCGGCGATGACGATGCCGAATGCCGCCGTGAGCGGAGTTATCGCGATCCGACCGGATCGAATGAGCGAGAGAGATGCCGCGGCGAACAGCGCGGCGGGGATCACGAAGAGCGTTCCGGTCAGGAGGAACCCCGGCGCCGCGCCGAGCAATGTCCCGTCGGTCGACTGTGGAAACAGAGTCGCCTCGAGCACGCTGAGCATGCCGACTCCGAAATGGAGTCCGAGCGTGTAGAGCGCGGCCTCCAGGCGCCGATCACCTTCGCGTTGGAGTATCCATGTCCAGCCGGGATACAGCGCGAAGGGGGCAAGGATCGCGAGCACGATGATCGCGCCGTTCCCGGAGAGCGCGTAGCTGCCGAACGCGATCCGCGAATGCTCCGCGGTGACCGTGAGAAGGGCGACGACGACGCCGGCGATGTAGCCGGCAACGATCGCGAGCGGGATCACCGCTCGATGTTAGGTGGGACGTTGCGAGCTGGCCGCTAGGGAAAACTGGGAAGCAGCGGACCGTCCACCGTCGCGGCTGCGAGCGGTAGCTCGACTGCGGCGACCAGCATGATGAAGATCACGAGCACGACGATCAGCGTGCGCGCACCGGGTTCGCGCCATGCGTGACCGGCGGCGGTGCCGGCGACGGCACCCATCGCCGCGGGCGGGAAGAGCAGTCCCAGCGGAAGACCGATGAGGTAGCCGAAAGCGAGCGTCGGCAGAGCCACAGGCAGCTTCCCTGATCCGAAGAGCCAGTAAAGGATCGCCGCGATCGCCACGACCGGAACGATCCAAAGGATTCCGTCGACGGCCACGATCGACACGCTCGGGTCGAACACGATGCGGTCCGGCGCGGACGCGCGGATGATCGAGTCGAGTGGGAATGCGGCCGCGGTCGCGAGCACGAGGCCGAGATTGAAGAGCAAGAAGCGCGGGCCGCTCCGGCCCGACCACCGGTCGGACACCCACGTCCATCCCCAGAGGATGGCCAAAGGTACCAGGACGGATGCCGTCGCCAGCGCGAGCGTCGGGTTACCGGAGACTTTGAGCTGCTCCGTCTCGATGCGGAAGTGGCCGGCAATGACATAGAGCCCAGCGATGATGAGGCCGGCGACGAGGCCTGCGATCAAGCTCACGCCGGAGTTAACGCCTCGTGGCCCTCGATGCGCGAGGCGCTCCCGGCCTTGCTACCGGTCTGTACCGCGGCCCGACCTAGCGCCCGACCGGAGGCGCGGTGATCTGTGGGACCGCGCCACCGTGATTCGAGAAGCGCATGTCGAGCGACATCTCCACCGAGGCCTTGCCGACGTTCGACGCCGAGGCAGGAAGCAGTGCGGCGAGACCGTCGACGTCCATCGAAAGCGTCACCAGCTGGCGGACGATCTGTGAGTCATCGATGCGGATCCAGAGCTCGCCTGTTCCCCGCGGATTGGTCACCGCCTGCGTCGTCGCGCCCGCCGACTTGCGCAGCTCCTCGATCATCTTCGTCGTGTCCGCCCGATAACGGAGATGACGCGTCTTGCGGCCGTCGACCTCCGGGCGGTCGACCTCGACAACGTCGCGGATGAGCGACATATCGATGTTGCCAAGCGGGTCCATCATGCTGCTGACCGGCGAGTCCACGGAGCCCTCGCTCCATCTTCCGGTCGCCGCGTCCTTCGTGTACTCCTTGCCATCGAGCGCGATCGTCTCGATGTCGAAGGCCATTCCCATCAGGGCCATCTGCACGTTCATGCGAGCCTTGTTGGGAAGCTCGGCGTCACCCGACAGCTTGAACTCGAACGCGAAGGAGAACGCGCTCTGCCCTTTGAGCGCGAGCGAACCGGTGCCGTCGAGATGGACGGTCTTGGCGCTGGTGAGGTTCGCGACGCCCTTCGCGGTCAGCTGAGACGCCGTTGGCTCCGGCGAGCACGCGACGACCAGCGCGGCGATAGCGACGAGGGCGGCGGCGATCCGTACCGCATGCACCCGAGCAGCCTAGGACCGCGCCGACGACGTCGAGTGTCCTCCCTGTCTCAGCCGTGGGCTCGACCCCGCAAACCCTTGTGCCATCAGTGCTCATGGGCCCGGGGCCGGTACGACAGCACCTCGTAGATTGTTGCGGCCGACGACCCCGCGGACGAACCCGATCACCTTGGCGTGCTCGACGAAGTCGTCCACGTAGTTGAACAGGTCAGCCCGACCGCCTGCGACGGCGACGACCCATGGGTTGCCGGTGATCGTGTCGGGCAAGATGCGTCCACCTGGCAGACGCGGAGGCGGCGCCGCTGCAACGCGCTCGAGGTCGTCCCGGGAAGCGGCAACCACGTCAGCGCGTCCCGCCTCAACTTCGGCGATCGCTAACACCGTGCTGCCGGTTCGGACGATGGTGGCGCTCTTGAGTGTTTGCGTGAGGAAGCGATCGAGCGCGTTCCCTCCAAATAGAGCGACACGCAAGCCCAGGCGATCGACGTCCGCCACGGTCTGAACGGGCGATCGGGCGGGGACGAAATACGTCTGCTCGATCAAGACATAGGGTCTCGTGAACTCGATCCCTGCCTGCCCAGGATCGGCGACCACGAACGCCACGTCCCACTCTCCGCGGCGACCAGCGTCAAACAACGCGACGTTGTCGGTGTAGCAAGTATCCGACGCCCGCACACGCATCACACGAGCCAACTCCGTCGCCATGTCCGCACCAACGCCGATAAGCGTCCCGGCCGCGTTGCTGCATTGGATCAACGTGATGTTCTGGTTGTTGAACGCGACGCGGAGTTTCCCGCTGCGCACGAGTTCGGCCAGTGGTATCGCCGTGGCTCTGACCGTGGGCGAGGGCGATGCCACTGGCTCGACATTTCCGAGACGACTTCCGCACGCAGAGGCGGCGAGTGCGATGAACACTGCGACGGCGGCGGCGCGACGCGTAGCCAGCGCCGCATTCATGGCAC
>JANMSU010000140.1:0-4416 GCA_031389835.1 Chloroflexota bacterium | reverse complement strand
CCCGCCTGAAGGCTCGTGCCGAGGATCCCGATGAAGATGAGCGGGAACGCGAAGTCCGACACCATGCGCGCGCGGTCGCGGAGCAGCTTGACGAAGTCGCGGTGCGCCAGCGTGAGGACCGCCGCTACCTCACTCACTGAGCTTCCCCACGATCTCCAGGTACGCGTCCTCCAGGCTGGGCATGTGCGTGCGCACGAGCGTGAGCGGCGTGTCGATGGCCTTCAGCGCCGCGTGCGTCTGACGCGAGTCGACATGGACCCGGAACGGGCCATCGCCGTCGCTGCGTAGCTCGAGGCGCCCGAGCTCCACGCGCAGCCGCGTACGGTCTTCTGCGTCGATCAGCACGTACTCCTGTACCAGGTCGGACTTGATGCGCTCTGGCGTGCCGAAGGACACGACCTTGCCCTTGTCGATGATGCAGATCGTGTCGGCCTCCTCCGCCTCTTCGAGGTAATGCGTCGTCAGGAAGATCGTCGTTCCGCTCTCACGCCGGATCGTGCGCAGGTAGTCCCAGAGCGTGCGACGACTCGGGACATCGAGGCCGGCGGTCGGCTCGTCGAGGAACAACACCTTGGGGCGGTGCATCAGGCTGCGCACGATCTCGAGCTTGCGGCGCATGCCGCCGGAGAACGTCCGCATCGGCTTCCCGATCTCATCGGCGATGCCGAGCAATCCCGCCAGGCTCTGCACCTGCTCGCGGTACGCGGCGGGCATGAGACCGTAGGTCGGCGCGTAGGGGTAGAGCCCGTACAGGATCGCGTGGAACCGGACGTTCTCCTCGGCTGTGAGGTTCATGTCCAGGCTGGGTCGCTGGAAGATGATCCCGACGATCCGCCGTACCGCGCTCGCCTCGCGCACGATGTCGTTACCGTCGATCGTCGCCGTGCCGCCGCTGGGCGTCAGGGTCGTCGTGAGGATCGAGATCGTCGTCGTCTTGCCGGCGCCGTTCGGACCGAGCAGGGTGAAGAACTCACCGGCCCGCACGTCGAACGAGATGCCGTCGACGGCGTTGCGGTCCGCCTTCTTGTACCGCTTGGTGAGGCCCTCGAGATGGATCACGGGCCCGAGTTTAGGTGCGAGCGTTACCCGGTTGACATTGCCGGGGTGCTCCGGAGAACGGCAGTGTCCGCGGCCCGGCGCCAAAGTGGTCGCACGAAGACGCGGAGGTGACGGAGATGTCGAGCACATGGGAGCTGATGGCGATCTGCACGCGGGACGCGGCCCGAGCCGAGGATCTCGTCAGGGAGCTCGCCTTCCGTCGCGAGCTGCGGCTCGACCCGCAGAAGGCGCTCTCCGCGTTCGAGCTTCGTGTGAAGCCGGCCCGCTGACCAGGTCCTAGCGGGCGGCCCGCCGGCGCGGATGGCGCTCGCGGACGGGCTCGTCCTCGAGCACCTCCCACTCGCGAGCGCTGTATAGATTCGCGGCGAGACCGGCGTCGAAGACCAGAAGAACGAGGCCCGCGATCGCGAGCAGGAACGGCGCGGGTGACGGTGCGGCCTGCCCCAGCTCGAGGCTGCGCAGGACCGCGGAGATCCCGTAGAGCAGGAGCGCGCCGATCGCGGCAGCCTCGTCGATACGCGCGAGCCCGCGATCCTCAAGGTCGACGTCACCGTACTCGACCACCGCTGTGACCGCGGCGAAGCCGATGACGACGAAGGTTGCGACGGTGAGCCACTGCGCGGCCACGACGAACGTACTCGTGTCGCGTGCACCCCAGCCGAACCAGGCCATGAAGTCGATGATCGTCACGCCGAGACCGAGCCCGATCGCCACGAACGAAAGCGGCGAGCGCGGCGCGAAGCCCAGACGGCGGCCCTCGAGGAACTCTTTCACGGAGCAGTCATGCTAGCGGGGCGGAGGACCCTCCGTCGGCCCGGCCAGTCAGCAGCCGGGTTCGCCATCGTGGCCACAGCAGGCCTGCCGCAGCACGATGCGGAGCCATGCGTTGCGCGACGCGATCACGATCCGGCGCGGCAGCGGGATCTCGCTGTCGGTGAAGTTGCGGATCGCCCGCGCGAGGCTGCCGTGGTGCCGGTGACGCACCTACGTACTATCGCCGTCATGCCAGAGGACGCAAAGCCAGCAGGCGCCGGGCGCGGTGAGCTCACGCTGGCGGAGATCGCCGAGCTCCTGCCGGGGACCGGCGAGATCATGGCCTCAGTTGGCGAGTGCTGGTGGAAGTGCGCGTACGCCGCTCGCGGCGGAAACTGGCAGCTGGCGGCTTACTTCGTGCGCCGGGTGCGCGGGCTACAGCGCAAGCTCGCGGTCGTGCGGCCGAAATACTCGGGCGATCTCGCGGCGTTCGAAGAGGAACACATCTACCCGGCACTCGCGGCGTGCGACGCGAAGGACCAGCGTGCGTTCGAACGCGCCTTCGCCGCGGCGACCGACAAGGCGAACGAGCTGCACGTGAAGTGGGCGAAGCCATACATCCGCTGGACGCTGCCGGACGAGCCGCCCAAAGATCTGGAGCTGTCCACCCAGCCCTAGGCTGCGTCACCGATGCTCGGCGACTGGGTCATCTTCTTCCTCGCGCTGCTCCTCGTGCCGGTGCTGCTGCTCGAGGAGACGAGCACCGACGTCGGCGTCGTCGGCGCGGCCACCGTCGCGAACGCGATGATCTGGGTCCTGTTCGCGCTTGACTACGCGGTCGATCTCTGGCGCGCGCCCGATCGCGGTGTACACGTTCGGTCGCACTGGGGACCTCGCGCTGATCGTTGTGTCGCCACCGCTTCTCGTGCCGCCGGAGGCTCAGGCGGTGCGCGTACTGGCTGCCGTGGCTGCTCCGGGTGTTCGTCGTGGTCGGCGTCATCTACGAGCGCCTCGGTCGTCCGCTCACGCGCACTGCCGCGCTCGCGATCGTGGGCGTGCTGTTCGCGGTGATCCTCGCCGGCGGCCTGCTCGTCCAGTGGTCGAGCCGGCGACGTTCCCGAACGTGCTGACCGGTTACGCCTGGGCGATTGCGACGCTGGTGACGGCCGGTCACGCGCCACCCGAACCCGTGACCCTCGCGGGACGCGCGATCTCGTCAACGATCGTGGTCATGGGTCTGGGAACCTTCGTCGCGTTGGCGGCGAGCCTGGCTGGACCGCACGATCAGGGGTGAGCGTCGAACCAGTCCGCGATGCGTTTCGCATGCTCCATGCGGTTGCGCGGCTTGCCGCCGCGCGTGAGGTCGTGGTTGTCCTCGGGGAAACGGACGAACGTTGCTTCGACCCCGTGGAGACGCAGCGCGATGAAGAACTGCTCGGCCTGCTCGATCGGGCAGCGGAGGTCGTGTTCCGCGTGAAGGATCAGGATCGGCGTCTTGACCTTCGGCACATGCGTGAGAGGTGAGCGCTCGATGAGCTTGGCCGCGTCATGCCACGGGGTCGCCTCACCCATCTCGTGCTCCCAGAAATGCCAGCCGATGTCGCTCGTCCCGAAGGCCGAGATGTTGTTACTGATGCTCCGCTGCGTCGCCGCGGCGCGGAAGCGCGTCGTGTGCCCGACGATCCAGTTGGTCATGAACCCGCCGTAGCTCCCGCCCGTCACGTAGAGGCGTTTGTCGTCGACCCAGCCCGTTGCGAGCGCGTGATCGACGCCCGCCATCAGGTCCTCGTAATCCTTGCCGCCCCAATCGCCGACGCACGCCGTCGAAAACTTCTCGCCGTACGCATGGCTGCCGCGCGGGTTCGTATATAGGACGCCGTACCCGCGGCCCGTCAGCACCTGGAACTCGTGGAAGAAGCCGTTGCCATACGTCGAATGCGGCCCGCCGTGGATCTCTAGGACCAGCGGCCACTTCTTCTTGGCATCGAAGCCGCGCGGCTTCATGAGCCAGCCCTCGACCATCCAGCCGTCCGCGCCCTTGAACTCGACGCGCTCGGGTGGCGTGATGTGACGTGTTCGCATCAGCTCGCCGTTGAGGTCGGTGAGGCAACGAAAGCCCTTGCCGAGCTCGCCGGCCGCGACGTCGCCGGGGCAGGTCGCGTGTGAGAAGACGCACGCGAATCTGCGCGTGTCACTCGCAAGCGAAAGGCTCACCACCTGATGGGCGCCGAGCGTCTCGGCCGTCACCTCACCGCCGCTCACCGGAACGCTGTACACGTTCGCGGTGCCCTGATCCGAGCCGACGAAAATGACGCGCGTGCCGTCGGCGCTCCACGTCGGAGGAAGCGTATGCACCTGCGCTCGCATGTCACTCATCACGACCGAACCGACGGTGCGGTCCCATCCCTTCAGGAGATCCCGTCCGGTCGCATCGCCGCGCGACGGGAACATGAAGAGATGCACGTTCTTCGCGGAGGAGCCGATCGCCTTCGCGACGCCGTAGCAGGCGATCCACTTACCGTCCGGCGAGAAGCGCGGATTGCCATACGAGCCGACGCCATCGGTCACGCGCCACCCGCCGCCCTCGACGCCGGCGATGTGGAT
>JANMSU010000139.1:0-4396 GCA_031389835.1 Chloroflexota bacterium | reverse complement strand
CGACCACACGGTCGCCGCCCCACGAGCGCTACTGACCGAAAGCTACTAGCCGAGTGCCTCGAGGATCGTCCGCTCGATGAGGCCCTGCGCGAGGTCGACCTTGTAGGAGTTCAGGCTCATCGGACGCGCGACGTTCCGGATCTGTGCGGCGGCCTGCTTGACGGTCGCCTTGATGTCCTTGCCCTTGAGGAAGTCCTCAACGACCTTGGCGCGGTACGGGACGGGGGACACGCCACCAAGCGAGATCCGCCCTTCCTTCCAGGTGCCGCCCTCGACCGTGAAGACGGCGGCGACGGAGACGAGAGCGAAGTCGTAGACCTGACGGTCCTTGAGCTTCGTCCAGCCGAACTTGGCGCCGCCTGCCGGGTTCGGGATCGTCACGCTGGTCATGAACTCGTCCGGCTTGAGGACGGTCTCACGGAGCACATCCACACGCGGTCCAGTGAAGTAATCGTCGAACGAGACGGTCCGCTCGCCACCGGGGCCCGCGATCTTCGCCGACGCGCCCAGCGCCTGGAGCGCGTTTGCCGTGTCGGACGGGTGGACGATGTAGCAGAGCTCGCCGCCGATGATCGCGTGGTAACGGTTGTCACCGGTCACGGCGTAGCAGAAGTCGCCACCCTTCTTGTAGCAGTTGAAGTCCTCACCACGGAAGAACCAGCAGCGTGGACGCTGGTTGATGTTTCCGCCGAGCGTTCCGAAGTTCCGGATCAAGGGCGAGGCCACGCTCAGTGCCGACTGGTAGAGGACCGGGTACTTGGCCGCGAGGTCCTTGTTGTCGATGATGTCGGTCAGCGTTGTTGCGGCGCCGATCGTCGTGCCGCCGCCGTCCGACCTGATGCCGTTGATGTCCTTGATGGTCGTGATGTCGATCAGGACCTCCGGAAGGGGCATGCCCTTCCCTTGGACCCAGTCCTTCATGACACCGCCGACCAAGTCGCTCCCTCCGCCCACAACTTTGACGTTGCGACCGGCATGCGTCTGGAGCAGGTCGACCGCCTGACGGACGGTCGTCGCGTCGTAGAGTTCGAACCCTCTCACTTTTCTTCCTCCCTGCTCAGTTCGACGCCTTGAGGGCGGCGAGCAGCTTCTCGCGTGTGAGCGGCTGATCCGTCACCCACACGCCGACCGCGTTGTAGACCGCGTTGACGACGGCCGGTGCCGGCGGACCCATGGGCGGCTCGCCCATGCCGTGAGCGCCGAACACGCCGTAGACCTTGGGCTTCTCGACGAGGACGACCTCGGCCAGCACGGCGTCCTTGATCGACTGCGGACGGTAGTCGAGCATGTTGGGGTTCAGTGGGAGCCCGGTGGCCTTGTCGATGAGCAGCTCTTCCGTGAAGACCGCGCCCATCGCCATCACCACACCGCCCTCCACCTGCTGGCGGAGCGAGAACGGGTTGATCGCCTTGCCGACGTCGTGACCTGCGACGAACCGTGTGACCTTGACCGTGCCGGTGACCGTGTCGACCTCGACCTCGGTCGCGCCGGCCGCGAAGGCCGTTTGCTCCCAGTTGGTCGGCTGCACGTAGTCGGACTTGCCGACGATCGCCGTGGCCTTGAACTGGACGACCTGCGCGAGCGTGAGCTTCTTGGTGCGGTCGGACTTCAGGAACACAGTGCCGTCGACGACTTCGACGTCGTCCTTGGTCACTGTGATCGTCTGCGGCGGAGTCAGCGCACGGGCGTCGGCGACGAACTTCCGCGCGGCCCAGTCGTGGACCTGATTACGCGCGTCGGTGCCCGCCTCGTACATGCCACGTCCACCGGAGTTGGTCTGCCGGCTGCCGAATGTGCCGCCGCTATCGGTGGTGTTGTCGGTGTCGATGTACGGCGCGATGGTGATCATGCTGAGAGGGACGCCCACCGCTTCGGCCGCGATCATCAGCATGTGCGTGCGCTGGCCGGAGCCGATGTCCGTGACACCGGAGACCGCCTGCACGCTGCCGTCGCTGTTGATGATGACCTGGCCGGTCGACGGGTTGCTTCCGCCTCCGTGGCTGCACACGTGCGCCGCGAAACCGATGCCGTGGAAGACGCCGGGCCGGATCTGCTTCGCCTTCGGAGCGTGCCACGCCGCCTTCCAGTTGATGGCGTCGCGTACGCCGGTGATGACCTCACGTAGTCCCGAGTTGCTGTACGGCCGCTTCGTGTCGAGGTTGCCGGTCGTGTTGATGTTCTTGAGACGGAACTCGACCGGGTCCATGTTGATCGCGTACGCGGCTTTGTCCATCAGCGTCTCGAGGGCGAACGTGCCGTTCGGGTGGCTTACGCAGCGGTACGGGCCGGACTTGTAGCTGTTCGTCATGACGTCGACGGCTTCGAGCCGCAGGTTCGGGAAGTTGTACGTGTGCTGCAGGTGGTACCAGGCGCCGTTGGCCGCGCCGGCACGCTGCGCGCCGACGTTCGCAATGACCTTGAACTGGCCGAACTGGAGCGTGCCGTCCCGGCTCACGCCGAGCTTCATCTCGTTGCGGAACTGGGGCCGGTGGGTACGCGTGACGAAGTCCTCGTAGCGCGTGTACATGTTCTTGATCGGACGGCCCGTGATCTTCGAAAGCAGCGCGGCGTGGATCTCGGAGAGGTCGATGCCGCTGCGGTAGCCGTAGCCCGATCCGAGATAACCGGTCTGCAGCACGCGCACCTTGTTCTGCGGGAGCTTGAGGGCCTGCGCCAGGCCGGACCGGGTGCCGTGCGCCCACTGGTTCGTGTACGTCATGTTGAGCTTGTCGCCGTCCCAGAAGGACAGCGAGTTCGTCATCTCGAGGGCGAGGTGCTGCTCGGTCGACTTGTTCGACACGTTGTCGACGACGACTTCGGCCGGCGCGTTCGGGTTTCCACGAACGAGAGGCGCGGTCACCGCGATGGTCGTGCCGTCGAGGTTGCTCTGGAACTGCTTGGGGGTCGACGACTTCATCGCCTCCATCATGTCCAGGGCCGCCGGAAGCACTTCGTACTCGACCTTGATCGCCCGCATCGCGACATCGCCGATGTGCTCGCTATCGGCGGCGATGACGGCGATCGGAGCGCCCACCTCGAAGACCTCTTCGCTGAAGATGTAGCGCGTGGGCAGCGCCGACCCGAGGAACACGTCCTTGTACTCCTCGGGCAGGTTGCCGCGGTGAAGGATCTTGCGAACGCCGGGGATCTTCTCCGCCTCCGTCGTGTCGATCGACTTGATCTTCGCGTGCGGGTAGCGGCTGCGCAGCGTCTTCATGAAGAGCATGCCGGGCTGACGCAGGTTCTCGGTGTACTGACCCTGGTTGGTGACGATGCCGTAGCCCTGGATGCGGGCGATGTCCTGGCCGAGGACCCTGAACTGGAAGTTCGCCGGGATCTCGGTCGTGGTCGACCCGCCCGTGGCGCCGGGGATCTTGTTCCCGTACTTGGCGATGACGCCCGCGACGAGCTCGAACTGCTCGACGACCATCTCCTGCCAGGCCGGGTCGATCGAGAGCGCGTACCAGTCGGAGTCGCTGAGGCTCGCCGCGTAAGCGGCATCCTGCGCGACGCGTGCAGCTTCTATCTGTGCCATCTCTATCCCTCCTACCGGACCGGCCAGTTGAGCTCTTTGACGATCTGCCGGACCTTGGCCTCGTCGAGCTTGGCCGGGTCCCACTTGATCGTCACCGCGCGCTCACTGCCGCTGACCGCGAGGATGCCGTCGCGCTTCTTGAGAGCCTGCTCGAACGGCTCGAACTCCTCGATCGTGCTCATAGCCCGCTCGAACGTGAACTCCTTGGATGTGCCGGCGGCGCTGGGCGCCGCTTCCTTGGTGCCGGAGGCGCCAACGAGGATCGGCGTCGACAGGTGCGAGACCTGCTCGCCGCGAAGCTCAGCGGCCGCGACGTTGACCGACGTGAAGATCTTCGCGTACTCGCCGCAGCGGCAGATGTTGCCGGAGAGCGCCTCCGCGATCTGCGCCGTGTTCGGCTTCGGGTTCGCTCCGAGGAGCTGGACCGTCGACATGATGAATCCGCGCGTGCAGATGCCGCACTGGAATCCACCGTCGAGCCAGAACGCGCGCTGCACCGGGTGTAGACCAGAGACGCCGGGTCCCTTGGGAAGACCGGCGACGGTGCCGATGACCTGTCCCCGGCCGAGGCGCGAGCTGAGGACGGTGCAACTGTTGACGGCCTTGCCATCAACGAGCACGGCACACGCGCCGCACTGTGCGCGATCGCATCCGAGGTTCGAGTTCGAGAGACCGAGCTGGAAATTCATCGTCTCCCAGAGGCTCTCGCGGTTATCGACAATGAGGTCGTACTTCACGTTGTCGATGTTGAGCGCCACTCGGCGGCTCGTCGCGGGGACCGGACCACCAGCTGTTGTCGTGGTCGTGGTCGTGGTCTCCGGGTTGAGCGCCTTGTTCGCGACGACCGCGCCACCGAGAACG
>JANMSU010000121.1:0-5169 GCA_031389835.1 Chloroflexota bacterium | reverse complement strand
GATGGACCGCGGATCCCTCAGATCCAGGCCCGGCAAATTCGATGGTATGTATGCGACGACGACGTGCGGCGCGCCGTGGCGCGTGTCCAGGAAGGCCATGCCGATGAGCTGCTCCTTACGGTAGTGCGGGGGCAGCGGCTGGAGGATCGGATGCGGCGCGGAGAGGTCGAGCGTCAGCGCGTCCGGACCCGGCTCGACGTCGCTGCGCGGCCGTTCCGCCACGCGTAGGAGCAGGATGATCTCGTTCCCGACTCGCGCGGCCGCGGCGTTGAAGACCGACACGACCTCGAGCGTCGGCAGCGACGGTTTGACGTCGCGCGCCGTGATCAGAGGATTCTGTGGAAGTCGCTCGCCGAGATTCATGCGATCGGTGTCGGCTCCTGATGGAGCTGCTCTTCCTGCTCCGGCTCGAGCGACGCGGCGGCGGGCGGGACGGCCGCCACGGCCGGCGCGCCGGTGCGGTGGTCGAGCACGTCGCGCATCATCGCGAGCACCCGGCGTCCGATGGCTGGCCAAGCCATCTGCTTGCCGTACTCGTAGGCGCGCACCTCGAGCTCGCGCTTGCGCTCCGGATCGCTCAGCACCGAGTTCACCGCTGTCGCGACCGCTGCGGAATCGCGGAAGGGCACGAGGATCCCACGGCCACGGTCAAGCACTTCCTGAGCGTGGAGATACGGCGTGGATACGATCGCCTTCCCGGCACCGAGCGCGTACGCGAGGGTGCCGCTGGTGATCTGGTTCGGGTCGAGATATGGGGTCACGTACACGTCTGTGGCGAGCAGATAGTCGACGACCTCGCGCTGGGTCAGGTATTGATTCACGAACTTCACGTGGTCGCGAAGGCCGAGGCGGGCCGCCGCCGCGATGAGCGAGTTGCGATAGGCCTCGCCCTCTCGCTTCTGCAGCTCCGGATGCGTCTGGCCAACAACGAGATAGAGCGCCTGGGGATGACGCGCGACGATCTCAGGCATCGCCTCGATCACGAACTCGAGCCCCTTCCGCGGATCGACGAGGCCGAATGTCGAAATGATCGGCCGATCCTCCACGCCGAGTTGGCGCTTCAGCCGATGTCGGCCCTTGGGGTCGATCGCCGGCATGCCGTGCTCGATCACCACCGGCGGCCGCGCGACGCCGTAGACGTCGTGCAGCAGGCGCGCGGCGGTCGTGCCCATCACGACGACCTGCTCGCTGTGTTCTGAGATGTAGCGCACCGTCTCGAGCGCCCACGGCTCGGGCTTCGGCGCGACCGTGTGCAGTGTGGTCACGACGGGCTTGGTGCAGCTCTCGAGGAACACCCGCAGGTGGTCATCGTAAGTACCGTCATGCCACACGCCATAAAGCCCGAACTCGTGCTGCACGTTGACGATGTCCACGTTTGATGCGCTGATGGCGATCGCCGCATCGCGATATGTAGTCGGCTCCTCCTGACGGATCCGCCAGCGCACATCGGGGCCGTACGCACGCGCCGCACCCGGTTCGTTGATGGCGGCGGCGAAGATCCGGACAGCCGGGTCCGCCGATTTCACCGCAGCCGCGAGATCCGAAGTGAACGTGGCGATGCCGCAGCGGCGCGGAACGGAGGAGGCTACGAAGGCAATACGCATAGCACCATTTTCCCAACTGGGCGCTCGTTTGGAGGGATGCTGGCCACCCGGAGGGGCCGGGAAAGAGAATCAGCGAGAGGAGAGCCCGTGGACAAGTGTACCTCTAGCGTGCGCCCTCGATAGGCAGTCCTGCGTTCCGCCAAGCGCTGAATCCACCGCGCACGTTCGCCGCTGTGATCCCGTGCCGTTCGAAGATGCTCGTCGCGAGACTCGAACGCACGCCACTCGCGCAGTACACGACGAGCGTCCCCTCGCGCGACACTTCACCGATGCGCTGCTCGAGCTGCTCGTAAGGGATGTGCTGCGCGCCGGGGACATGACCAAGCGCGTACTCGGAGCGTTCGCGCACGTCGACAAGCGTCGCTCCATCGTTCGCGAGCCTCTTGGCACTACGCGCGTCGACCTGCTCGATCGTTGCGGTCGCCTCATCCGAAGCGGCGATGGGCTCCGCGTAGCCGCGCACGTCGTCGAAACCGATGAGCGATAACTGCGTCCGCAGGCGATCCGCCTGCTCCTCATCACGCGTCAGCAGCACGATGGGCGTGCCGTATGCGACGACGGCGCCGCAGCGGACCGCGAAGCCGTCGTTCCCGACGATGTTGAGCGCGCCGCGCCGATGGCCCGCGCCGTACAGATGCGGTGGTCGCGGATCGAGCAGCGTCGCGCCGGGCGGCAACGGGTCGCTCAGCAGCGGCAGGGGGCGGCGATCCGGCAGGGTCACGCCACGGTGGTTGAGCGCGCGCACGTGGGGGTAATACGCCGGCGCGACCGGCAAGTGGCGCGCGATGGTCTCGTGGAACTCGCCGAAGTCGCCGGCCGCGGCTCGCGCGACGTCGTTGTGGCGTCGCTCGAATCCGAGCGTCGTCCAACGCGACGTGGCGACGGTAGCGGTGCAAGCGCTACCGCCCCCGTGCGTTGGGAACACGGCGACGTAATCGGCCAGGCTCAGCACCCTCTCCCGGAGCGTTTGGTACGCGTCTCGCGCGAGCCGCTCCTCAAGCTCGGGCCCGAGAAGATCGACGCGAGCGATGTGACCGACCAGAAGTGCGCCGCCGCTGAAGAGGTACTGCGGGTCGTCGGCGCGGCGCAGGTCGCTCACAAGGAACGCCACATGCTCTGGCGTGTGGCCTGGAGTCGCGATGCAGCGCACGCGGAGAGCGCCGACCTCGATCGTGTCCCCGTCGCGCAGCGCCGTGTGTGCGTACTCGACCTTGGCAAGGGGCCCCGCGACGACGGTGATGGGCCGCAGCTCCGCAAGCGCCCGTGAGCCCGACAGGTAGTCGTTGTGAACGTGCGTCTCGAACGAATGCGTGATGAGGACATCCAGCTTCGCTGCGGCCGAAAGATAGGCCTCGATACCGCGATCTGGATCGACGAGCAACGCGACGCCCGCGTCGGGATCGGCGACGAGGTAGCTCGCGTGGCCGAGTCCCGCATCGAAGAACTGCTGCAGTAGCACGCGCTCGAACGATACCGCCGAAGCGCTAGACCGGACCGAACCCCGCGACGCCGAGCACGCTGGGTAGCACCGAGCCAAACAGGTATCCAGCGATCCCGCCGAATGCCGCGAGCGCAACGACCTCGAGGCCCGAGCGGATCGGGTCGCGCTTCGTCCACCTCGTCTTGACGACGCCGATGACGAAGACGACGACGGCGCACAGCGCGATTGACGCGAAGGGGGCAACCTGGATCGGGAGGAAGAGGTACGGGAGGATCGGAACGAGCGCCGCGAGCCCGAACGATCCGCCCATGACGAGCGCTCCCTGCAGCGCGCCGGGACCCTCTTCGATGACGAGTCCGAGCTCTTTCTCGACCATCGTCTTGAGCAGGACGTTTGGTTCGCGAGCGAGCTCCGCAGCGACCCGGCGCGCGGCGGCCTCCGAGAGGCCTTCGGCCTCGAGCATGTACGCGACCTCGGCCTCGGCCTCGGCGGGACGATCGCGCACCTCCTCGCGCTCGTTCTCGATCTGCGCGACGTAGATCTCGCGTTGGCTCTTCGACGAAAGATATTCACCGGCAGCCATCGAGAACACGCCGGCGAGCGCGGACGCGATCCCGGCGACGAGGACGGCGTAACGATCACCGCTCGCCCCGCCAACGGTGCTGACCACGGCGAGCGTGCTGACCAGACCGTCCTGCATGCCGAACAACGCTTCGCGGATCTCGCCGAGCAGCTCGGCTTCCTTACGCTCCTCCGCGAGATGCTGCGCCAGCCACTCGCGATCGAGATGACGAGCGTCGAACTCTGGCGGCTCCGCGGTATCGCGTTTGCTCAGATGACGCGCCCTTTGCCGCCGGCGTTGTCCACGAGCGGCAGCTTCGCGCGGTCCCAGGCATTCACGCCGCCCTCGAGGTTCTCCGCTTCATAGCCGAGGCGCCGCAGACCGCGCACCGCCGCTTCGCTGCGACCACCACTGCGACACACGGCCACGACGGTCTTCTCCTTCGGCAGCTCGCCAAGACGGGCGGCCAGTTGCGCCAGCGGGATGTGCTGCGCGCCGTCGATGTGACCGGCGGTCCACTCGTCATCCTCGCGGACATCGAGCAGATGGAAGTCACCTCGCCGTTTGCTGAACTCGTCGACGTGCATGGAACGATTCTGCTCCGAAGCGGAGGGTGACGGCGAGCACAATGGCCCAATGACCAAGCGAGCGTGGCTTTTCGGACGGACCGGAGACGAGCGAGAGGCGAGAGACCGCGGACAGGCACTGGTGGAGACCGCGCTCTCGCTGTCGCTCCTTGTCTTCACGATCCTCGGTGGCGCGGACATGGCGCGTGCCTTCGCCGCCCAGATGGGCGTGCAGAACGCCGCGCGCGCAGGCGCGGAGGCTGCGGTCACGCGCGCGGCCACGACCGACCCGCAGATCATCGCGTACGCGCTCGACGAACTTGGTCGCATCGCCGGCGTCAACTCCGCTGCCGCGACGATCACCGTGACGCGCACGACGGGCGCCGGTGGTGAGTCGCTCGTGAACGTGCGCGTGCAGTACATGTATCGAACGCTTGCGCCCTGGCCGTTCGTCCCGAACACGTTGTCGCTCGATCGAACCGCGACGTTTCGGAATTACCCGTGATGTCCTTGCCGCGCGCAGCCGCCGCCGAAACCCCGTATCCAATTGCGAGATGGGCGCACTGTCCGACGAGTCGGGCTAGGCGCGGACCGGGCACCGAGGGCCCCCGCGCGCGAGGGGTCCCCGTCCCGCAGGGACGGGGTTTCGCGCGAATAGAGGGTTTCGGTGCCCGGTCCGCGGGTGACGCGCGCGGACAGGCGCTCGTCGAGACTGCGCTCGTTCTTCCTCTCCTCTTGTTATTGATCGTTGGCCTTTTCGATGTGGGTCGGGCGGTATGGCTCAGCAACACGCTCGCGACGGCGGTGCGCGAGGGATCGCGCTACGGGGTCGTGCACGGCGCTCTCAGTGGATCGCCCACAGGTCCGGGCTCGGCAACATACACGCCACCCGACACAGACACGGCGATCACTGCTCACGTGCGGAACTACGCGTATGGCGTGCCGAGCAGTCTCTCGGTGAAGTCGACATGGCCGGACGGCAATGCGAACCGCGGC
>JANMSU010000119.1:0-2103 GCA_031389835.1 Chloroflexota bacterium | reverse complement strand
CTGTCGCTGGGCGGACTGGCGCTCGGGGTGGGTCTGCTCGTCGACAATGCGATTGTTGTGGCCGAGGCGTCGGCGCGAAAAAAAGAACAAGGCCTGCCGATCGCCGCCGCCGCGCGACTCGCTACCGAAGAGGTCTCGGGTCCGCTGACGGCGGGCACACTGACGACACTGCTCGTCTTCGGGCCAATCGTATTCGTCCAGGGCCTCGCGGCCGCGCTGTTCCGTGACTTGTCGCTTTCTGTCGTCACGTCCGTCGGTGCCTCGCTGATCCTCGCTCTGACGTTGATGCCGGTAATGATCATCGGACGGCGCAGAAGGCCAGAGGCCAGAAGCCTGAGGGCGTTGCCGAAGCACGAGTGGTTCGCCGTATGGATCCCCTCGCGCGAGCTGGGCACTGGTTTGAAGGGCAATACGAGCGCGGCATGAAGTGGTCGCTCGCCAATCCCTCGGCCGTCTTCGGCATCACGCTCGTCCTCGTCGCCGGCACCGTCTGGGTCACCATGCGTCTCCCGCGCGAAATCCTGCCGCAGGTGGACGAACGCGTCGTGGTCGCGTCGATCAATCTGGTCGAGGGAACGGCGATCGAAGAGACGACGCGCCAGGCGAAGCGGTTGGAGGAGGTTGCGCGCACGTTAGGCTCACGGGGCGTGTACACGCGCGTGGGTACGGCCACCGACGAGGAGATTCTCGCCGGAGCCGACCCCGGCACCTCGGCGACGGCGCAACTCATCCTGCCGGTTCCATCCGGGCGTGGCGCGACGGAATTCGCCAACGAAATCAGGGCGACACTGCCGGACCTCGCCACGCAGGGCATGTTGGCGATGGACGTCGCCGGCGCGTCGGAGTTCGGCAGCCTGATCGGCCGTGAAGGACGCATCGTGCGCGTTGAACTCTCCGCGCGGACGTACGGTGAGGCGGAGCGCTGGGCGGACTCTGCGCGCGCGATCATGCACAAACTGACGTCGCTCTCTGACGTACGGGACGCGCAGGAAGGAATGCAACCTGTCGTGGAAGTGACGCTGGCCCGTGACCGGATCGCCGAGCGAGGCCTGACGATCCAGGCCGTGTCGAGCGCGTTGGCCGGCGGGTTGGGCGGCGTTTCCGCCACTGAGCTCCGGGAAACCGATCGTCGCACGCCGATCACGGTTCGTTATGCAGGCAGCGCGAACGAAGACCTGGCGGAAGCCCTGAACGCGGTCGTGGGCGGTGTGCCCGTCTCGCAACTGGTGCGCGCCACGGAAGTGCGGGCTCCCGTCGAAGTGGTGCGCGTGGGACAGCGGCCCGTCGTCGCGGTGGAAGGACTGATCCAGAGCGGCGGCACCGCTCGCGCTTCGAGCGACGTCAACGCGGCAATGAGCGCACTGCAATTGCCGGCTGGCGTCTCGTGGGCAGTGACCGGCGCGAACGCCGAGCAGGAACGCACGACGAAGGAACTGCTGCTGGTGGCGGTGCTCGCGACATGCCTAGTCTTTCTCGTACTGGCCGGCGAATTCGCGTCGTTCACCGTTCCTCTTGTGGTCATGCTGACGGTGCCGCTGGCCGCGGCCGGTGGCCTCGTCTTCCTGTACATCACGGGCCAGAGCATCAACGTCGTCTCGCTCATTGGCATCGTGGTGATGATCGGCATGGCCGACAACGAGGCGGTAGTGAAACTCGACGCGATTCGACGCTTCCGCGATCAGGGCCACAGCATCGAGGAGTCGGTCCTGCTCGGCGGCCACCAGCGCCTGCGGGCCATCGCGATGACCTTGATCACGACGATCACCGGCGTATTGCCACTGCTCTTCGGCTGGGGAAGCGGCGGCGAATTGTACAAGCCGTTGGCGGCGGGAATCATTGGCGGCAGCGTGTCGGCATTGCTCGTGACGTTCTTCCTTCTTCCTACTGCTTATGCGGTTCTGGAGCGACGGAAAGAGCGGGCAGACGGGGAAGCGGGCAGACGGGCAGTGGCGGTAGAGGCCTCCGATGAACGTGCACCAGCGAGGATCTGAGGTTGAAGTTTCTCCCATCTGCCATCGGCCATCGGCCATCTGACCCATGATCAGGTGGGCCGTCTCCCGACCCGCAGTTGTCTGGGCCACCAGCATCGCCGACCCCGCCGCC
>JANMSU010000118.1:0-3051 GCA_031389835.1 Chloroflexota bacterium | reverse complement strand
GGTTGGAGAGCGCGCACCGTCGTATCAAGGTCGCCGGTCTTCACGGCGGCGAAGACCGGTGCGGCTTCCTTGATCACGGGCATCACGATCTCTTTCGCGACCGGCTTGCCCTTGAAGTACTCGTCGTTGGCCTGGAACCGGTACAGCTGGTCGGTCTTGTACTCGACGAGCTTGTACGGTCCCGTGCCTACGTTGTACTTGAGGTCAGTGGCCTTCTTGGGATCGCCGGTGTACGCCTCCCAGACGTGCTTCGGCATCATCGGCACGTCCGCGAACGCCTGGGTGCGGAAGCCCGGCTTTGGCGTTTTGGTCGTGATCACGACCTTGTCGGCCCCTTGGACCTCGACCTTTTCAACGTCTCGGAGTGGCGTCGAGAACCGGCCGTGGATGTTCTTCTGGAAGTACTCGATGGTGAACTTCACATCATCGGCTGAGAACGGCTTGCCGTCGTGCCACTTGACTCCGGTCTCGAGCGTCAGCGTCCAGACCTTGTTGTCCGGGCTGGCTTGGATGGTCTTTGCGAGCCACGGCTGCGGCTCGCTGTTGAGATCGAAGTGCATGAGCGAATCGAATTGAATGAGGAGCAGCGACCAGCCGGGATACCCCGAGATGTACGTGTAGGGGTTCCAGCTACTTTCGTCGCTGGTCGTGCCGATCTTCAGAAGATCGATCTGCTTGAATGCCGCGACGGCGCTGGAGGTCGCCGGCGCGTTGGACGCCGTCGGCCCTCCCGCCGCGCAGCCAACGACGATCGCCGACCCCAAGATAAGTCCAACAAGTCGTCGAAAATTCTTCACGAGATCCTCCCCCCGTCGAATTGGCGCCGAGCATACCCCCTCCACCGGGGAGGGGTATATTTTCCGCCGGCAGCGCCGCCCTGAAGGCGCTGATAGGAGGGGGTCGCCGTGACGGTCACTGAAAGCGCAGCCTCGACCATCGTTCGCCAGCGCGAGCTCCATGACCTGATGGAGAAGTTCATCGGTAATCGCCGTCGGGCGTTCATCCCCCGCTCGCGCGAGATCGCCAGCGAGCTCGGCCTGGCCGAGGCGACGCTTCCATTCCTCGCTCATCTGCGCCAGATCGCCGAGGGTGACTTCGTGCCGCTCGAGCGACTACGACGCCGGCTTTGCTACGCCTCACGCGAGGGCTGGCGTGCAAAGCTCGAAGAGCTCGTGTCGGCGGGACTGGCGGAGGAGGCCAAGGACGGTTGGCGCCTGACGGCACGTGGCACGGCGGCGATCGACCAGGTCTGGAACAGCGTCTACGAGCAGCTTCGCGCCCTGCCGCTCCCGGCCGAACCGTTGCGGCGCACGGTCGAAACGCTCGAAGCCATCACGGCTCCGGTCGTTGGCACTGAATACGATCGCCTCACGATGATCCGGCGCACAGCGGTCCCCAACCGCGCTCGCGCCGATCATGCCGTCCGCATCGAGCAGGCGATGTTCGAGACGTGCGTACTTCTCGATGACGGCCATATCGGTGCGTGGCGCGCGGCGGGCTACCGCGGTCCTGTGCTCGATGTCCTCACCAAGGTGTGGTACGGCGCGAATACCCGCGACGAGCTCAAGAAGGCACTGAGCTACTCCCAGGACCCTGAGCACGTCGACGCACACATCCAGGAGCTTGTTGCGCGCGGCGATCTGTCCGTAAGCGGCGATGCCGTCACGCTGACCGAGCACGGCCGAAAGACACGCGATGGGATCGAGGAGAAGACAAACCGTGACGGGCTTGCTCGCTGGCCCGAGCGCGATCAGCTCGAAGCGTTGTTCGCGGATGTCGAGGCGCTGGTCGCGGTGCTGCCTTCAGAGGAAGACCTTCCCAAAGGACCGACGCACTAGCGCAGCGGTTCGCGCATCGCGCACGAAGACTGAGCTAGGGGGCTTTGGCGGTGACTGTCCCCACATAGCTCGAGGGTTCCGCTCTGAAAAGCTTTCGGCACGCGGGTCCGCAGAACGCGAAGGTGTGTCCGTCGTACTCCGCCGTGTGTTTCGCCGTTGCAACGTCCACGTCCATGAGACACACCGGGTCCAGGCCCTCGAGCGCCTCGATCGGATCCACCGGCGTCGCGTTCTGGTCGAAGGACATCACAGGCGCAAGCTCATTGGGCGTGAGATAGCGCTCATAGACGTGCCCTGCGAGTTCCTCGGGTATCGGTAGCACGCCGTCGACGGCGAGCATGGCCTCGATGTAGTCGAAGACGCGCGGCGCAAGTGTCGGTGAGTTCAAGTCCTTGAACCAGATCGAGCGCCCGTAGATCTGCAGCAGCGCGTTGTTGCCGATCGCGCACGGTCCTAGGCAGCCGCTGAACGTGAGATGCACCTTGGCGCGGATCATCCTCCGCTCCCACTCGTCCGACCACAGTGAGTTCTCAAAGGGCATCCGGCCCTTCTCGCTCCAGCCGCAGCAGCAGTTGCCGTTGGCTTTCGAACAGACGAAAAGATTGCCGACGACCTGGATGATCTTGAACTCGTCACCCCGTGCGGCGATGCGGACGACGGAGGGGCGCTTGTGCTCGTTCGTCGGTTGCCCGCCGGCCGGATCACACGTCGGGCACCCGCGGTGCCCCGGTCCGTGCGACGCCGGACCGGCGCTTACGTCGGTAGAACTCACATGTGTGCCTTGAAACCGGGTGCGAGGAACTGGCCCGGATCAGCGAGGAACGCCTTCTTGCAGCCGGGGCCGCAGAAGTAATAGGTCTTGCCGTTGTGATCGGCTCTCTGCGTCGCGGTCTTGGGGTCTACGTCCATACCGCAGACGGGATCCTTCTCCATCATCAACTCCTACGAGGCCGACTCGACCGGATACTCCTCTTCGGCCAGGAGCTCCTTGAACTTATCGACGTTGACCGCCTTCTCGTCGTAGTCGACCAGCACGGACTTGGCCGGGATGTCGACGCTGACGCTGTTCACTCCGTCGACCGGAGTGAGGGTCTCCTTGATCGTGCGCTCGCAGTGGGCGCAGCTGATATCGGGAACGCTCAGCGTGGTAGTAGCCATGTGTTTCTCCTTGCTCTTACTTGACTTGGATCACGAAATCAGCGGTGACGATGTG
>JANMSU010000109.1:0-3039 GCA_031389835.1 Chloroflexota bacterium | reverse complement strand
GCGCATCGACGAGTTCATCGACACGCTTGCCTTCCACTACCGGCGTGGAGACGACGACCCGAAAGCCGTGCGATGGTTGCTACGCGCCGGGCAGCGCGCCCAGCGCCTGTACGCGAACGCTGAAGCGCTCGACTACTTTCGCGGCGCGATCGATCGCAGCGCAGCCGATCCTAGCGCCAGGGCCGAGGCTCACGAAGCGGTCGGCGATGTTCATCGGGTGACCGGACGCTATGACGATGCTCTCGCGGCCTACGCGGAAGCTATAAGGATCCGCGCAGAGAGCGATGTCATCGCGCATGCTCGGGTCCGGCGAAAGACCGGGATCGTCCAGCAGCTGCGCGGGAAAGCGGACGAGGCGCTGAACACCTTCGCGGACGTCCTCGTGCAGCTTCCGCTCGACGCGATCGGCGAGCGCGTGCGCGCACTACTCAACATCGCGGACCTGCAGTTCCGTAACGGCAAGGCGGATGTCGCGATCGAGCATCTTCACGGCGCGCTGGCGGACGCTGAGCGGAGCGGCGATGGCGAGGCGCTAGCCGAAGCGCTCAAGCAGCTCGGCACGATCCACGCGTACAAGGGCGAGCTTGCGCAGGCTCTCGAGTACCAGCAGCGCAGCCTTGATGCGTATATATCGCTGGGCGACGTCCTAGGTGAAGCGAACGTGCACAACAATATCGGACGCACCGAACGGCGGCGCAGTCGGCATGCCGAGGCGCGTGCGGCGTATCAGCGCGCGCTCGCAATCCGTCAGCGGATCGGCGACGAGCTCGGCCGCATACACAGCCACGGCAACATCGCCGAAATCCACTTCCTCCGCGGCGAGCTCGAGGACGCTCAGCGGAACTATCAAACGGTCATGGAGCTCTCGCGCGCTATCGGCTATCCACTCGGCGTGAGCAATGCTCTGACCGGTCTCGGCGCGACGAACGTCGCCCTCGGCCGTGTGGAAGAGGCAGTCGCGCAGCTGAGCGATGCGATCGCCGAACTCGAGCGCGCTGGCCAGCGAACGTACATCGTGGAGACACTCCGTGATCTCACTGACGCGTACGTCGCGTCGCGCTCGAGCCTTGCGCTAGCCGCCGCCCAGCGAGGCGTAGAGCTCGCGCGGGAGCTGGCCTTGCCGGAGCTCGTCGCCATCGCGTTGCAGGCGCTTGGGAGCGCCCAACTCGCCGCTGGCGACGCAGGGTCCGCAGCGATCGCACTCGAGGAGTCACGCGCATTGCTCGAGCGCGGGGACGATCGCCATGAGCTCGGGCGCACTCTCGCGCTGCTCGCGCGTGCTTACGAGACGCTGCCCTCAGATGACGTGCGGCGCGGAGAGGTCGAGCCTATTCGCTCGCAGGCGCGGAGCATTCTCGAGGAGCTCGGCGCGGCGCTCGACCTACGACGCCTCCTCTAGAGATACAAGCAGCCGCTACTTCACCTGGAAGGTCGTCGTGTACGTCTGCGTGCTCGTGCCGCCAAGCTGGTCGACCGCCGTAAGCGTGAGTCTCCACGTTCCGCTGCGAAGCCCCTTCGTGCTCAGGTTGTAGATGTACGAATCGCCGGAGAATCGGAAGTCGAAGTCCGGATTCGCGTTGCCAGGGTCGTCGAGCGTGCCCGTTACGTTCCCGGACGTCTGAGTGAGGTTCACGGTGTGCACGGTGATCCCGCTTGCCGACATGTTGCCGCCGCTCGCGTTGCAGAGCTGAAGTTTGATCGGAATCGTGCTGCCCGACTTGACTGCCTTCGTCGGGTCGTAGAGCAGGCAGAGTCGGTACTTGACGATGAGCGTCGCAACCGGACCCTCGCCATCCTGGTTCGTGCCGACGATGAACGTGTGCACCGCATACGTGCCCGGCAGTAGCCCGCCGTTGATCGTCGCGAGCCAGTTAGTGGCTGGCCCCGCCGACACGGCCGGCGTCGCGAACGCCGTCAGGCCGTTGCGCTTTACGACGTAGCGCACCTGCGCCGTCGCCGCGAGCGCGGCGGGCGTTACCGACGCACTCAGGTTGATGTTGGCGCCGGTGAGGACGTCAGTGTCGCCGGTGTAAGTGACGCCGGCTACGCCGACGTGCAGCGCGCCTGCGGCGGTGTGGCTGCCCGCGTAGTAGCGGCTCCGCGCGTCAAGAGTCTTACCGCCTCCCAGCGGCACGACCTCGGCGAAGTACGCGGTGAGTGAGTAATCACCGGCCGGGAGCGGCCAGCGCGGGATGGTGACGACCCCGTCCGGGTTCGTTAGCGCCGAGATGAAGTACGTATGACTGGCCGCGTCCGTCGCGGTGAAGTACACGGTCTGTGTCTCGCCTGGCGCCAGGCCGGAGATGCGCAGCGTCGCGATATTGGCCCACCGCCCGCCGGAGACCACGCTTAACGTTCCGAGCGTAAGGGTCGACGGCGCCTGCACGATCGCCATGGCCTCGCTGTCCGCCGAAGCGAGGTGCGTACCGTCCTCGTCGAAGGCGGCGCGTAGCTTGTACGGGCCGGGACCTTGAAGCAGCGTGAAGGCGATAGTCGCGTCGCCGCTCCCGTTCGTGACCGCAGACAAGTGTTGGCTGCCAATCGTGAAGGTCACTGTCTTTCCGGCGACTGGCCGGGTCGTTCCGAGCACGTGCTCTTGCAGGTGCGCGCGGAACGTCTGCGTCGAACGGTACGTGCCGCAGATCGTCGTTAGTGACGGAACTGGGGTGCAACCTGTCAGCGTCGTCGAGGTGATCGCGAGGTCAGTCTTGAGCTTCGGCGTCTCGTTGACGACGATCGGCGAGCCGATCTTGAAGTAGGCGCCGCTGTTCGTGGCGACCCCGACGAGACCGGAGTGGCTCGCGGCCTGCGCGATGAACACGACGTCCTCGAACGACTCCGCCTGGAGATCGGCGATCGGCACGAGCGCCTTCCAGTAGCCAGCCTGTGACGTGTCGCGTGCGAGGTCGATCGAGCGCCACTGTCGCGGATACGCGCTGCGCGTGTCGGTGTACGTGACCCAGACCTCGTTGATCGCGATGTTCGGATCGCCGACGACGAACGCCTCGAAGAGGACCTTGCCCTGGCCGTCTGGCGTTG
>JANMSU010000008.1:0-13961 GCA_031389835.1 Chloroflexota bacterium | reverse complement strand
TGTCGGGCACGGCGACCGCGTCGCCGCGTACATGCCGAACATCCCCGAGACCGTCGTCGCGCTGCTTGCCACATCCAGCCTCGGTGCGATCTGGGCGAGCTGCTCGCCCGATTTCGGCACGCGCGCCGTGGTCGACCGCTTCGGCCAGCTCGAACCGAAGGTCCTCCTGGCGGTCGACGGGTACCGCTACGGCGGCCGCGATTTCGACCGCACCCATGAGATCGCGGACATCGAGCGCGATCTGCCAAGTCTCAAGGCCACCGTCGTGCTCCCCTATCTCCATCCAGAGGTGACTCAACCGCGGTCCGCTTCACGGATGTCGTGGGCGGAGCTCGCGTCGTCATCCGCACCGCTCGAGTTCGCGCAGCTGCCATTCGAGCATCCGCTTTGGGTGCTTTACACGTCCGGCACGACAGGTCTGCCGAAGGGTCTCGTGCACAGCCAGGGAGGGATCCTGCTCGAGCACCTCAAGTCGCTCGCACTGCACCAGGACCTCGGAGCCGACGACCGCTTTTTCTGGTTCACGACGACCGGCTGGATGATGTGGAACTACATGCTTGGCGTGCTGCCGCTCGGCGGCACCGCGGTGCTGTACGACGGAAGCCCGGCGTTTCCGGACATGGGAACACTGTGGCGATTCGCGGCGGATGTCGGCGTCACGTATTTCGGTACATCCGCGCCGTTCATCCACGCGTGTATGAAGGCCGGCATCACGCCCACTGCCAAGGTCGACCTCGGTCGACTGCGCGGGATCGGCTCGACTGGCGCGCCGCTCGCGCCGCAGGGCTTCACCTGGGTCACCGAGGCGCTTGGGCGATCGCTACCGGTGCAGAGCGTGAGCGGCGGCACGGACCTCTGCACGGCGTTCGTTCAGTCATGCCCATTACTTCCGGTCCGCGCCGGGGAGCTGCAGTGCGCGGCGCTCGGGGCCAAGGTCGAGGCGTTCGACGGCAATGGCAAGTCGGTCGTCGGTGAGGTCGGGGAGCTAGTGATCACGCGACCGATGCCGTCGATGCCGATCCAGCTGTGGAATGACCCTGACTTCGCGCGCTACCGGGCAAGCTATTTCGACGTGTTCCCGGGTGTGTGGCGGCACGGTGACTGGATCCGCTTCAACGAGGACGGCTCGTCGGTGATCTACGGACGCTCGGACGCGACCCTCAACCGGGGCGGCGTTCGTATGGGAACGGCGGAGTTCTACGCGATCGTCGAGAGCTTGCAGGAGATCAGGGACAGTCTCGTGGTCGAGGTCGGCGTCGACGACGCCGAGCTTGTGCTTTTCGTCGTGCTCGCGCCCAAGGTCACGCTGGACGATCCGCTCCGCAAACGCATCAACGACGCGCTTCGTCGCGCACTCTCGCCACGCCACACGGCCGACCGGATCTTCGCGGTGCCCGAGATCCCCAAGACCTTGAACGGCAAGAAGCTCGAGATCCCGGTGAAGCGGCTGCTCATGGGCAAACCGCTCGCGGGCGCGGTGAGCGAAGGCGCGGTCGCGAATCCCGCGAGCCTCGGTGTCCTGGTCGAGGTGTATCGGGAAGCGGTGGCCGCCCCGCGCTAGCTCGCGATCTTGTCCAGCGCCTGTCGCCCGAGAAGCGCGAGCTGCAGTGCGAGACGATCGTCGGCGCTGCTCAGCTTCGCCCCCGTGAGCTGACCGATGCGACGCAGACGCTGACGCACTGTGTTGCGGTGCAGGAACAGCTCGCGCGCGACGCCGTTCACGCTCCCGTGCAGCTTGAGATACGCCTCGAGCGTCCGAACGAGCTCGGTGTAGCGCTCGTCGTCGGCGAGCGGTCCGAGCACGCGCTCGGCGTTGGCTTCGATGTCGCTCTCCGGCTGGCCGAGGACGAAGCGGTACGGACCGAGGTCATCGAAGTGCGTCGTCTTCGCCTTGCCGCCGTTGGTCCGCGCGACGGAGACCGCCTGCTCGGCCTGAAGGAGCGCGAGGTGCGCGCCGGTCGCGCCGCGCTTCGGGCCCGACACGGCGACCGACAGCTCCGCGTCCTCCGCGTCCTTCGAGACGCGACGGCGCAGCCGCTCCCCCTCGCTGCGCGCGTCGACGTCCTCATCGACCTCGAAGACCGCCGCGACGACATCGGACCGGGTCCGCACCACTTTCGCGTCGGCCGGGGCGGCCGCGGTGACCGCCGTCCGCAGGTGGCCGTTCGCAATACGGCTCGAGAACGCGATCGCCAGATATCTCGTGTCGCTCATTTCGTCTTCCTCCCTAGAAATCAAAAGGCCTCCCGTGTGGGAGGCCTGCAGTGGATCGCCGGAAACGGGTACTCGGGCTAGCTGCTGCCTCCCAAAACGTGGTCGCCCATCGCACAGACGCAGGTGCAATGGGCTTCGGGCATGACCATGGCGCAGCAGCGATAAAGCATCTGCAACGAAATTAGTCCCTCGTCTGCGCGGCGTCAACGGTTCTGCGAGGATTGCGGACGCCCCATGACTCGCTCATTCCGACTGGCCGTCATCGGCGGCGACGGCATCGGCCCCGAGGTCACCCGCTCGGCGCTCCGAGTGCTCGACGCGGCCGAGCAGCGCTTCGGGTTTTCCACGGTGCGCGAGGAATTGCGCTGGTCCTCCGCGCGTTACGTAGAGTCGGCCGGGCGCATCACGGCTGACGACATCGACGGCCTGCGTGCCTTCAACGCCATCCTGTTCGGGGCCATCGGCGATCCTCGCGCCCCGCGCGGCGTCGTCGAGCGCGACGTGATCCTGGGTATGCGGCGGCGTCTCGATCTATTCGTGAACCTCCGCCCGATCGTGGCGTACGCCGACCGCCTCGTGCCGCTCAAAGGCAAGCGCGCCGAGGACATCGACCTGGTAGTGGTGCGCGAGAACACCGAAGACGTCTACGGCCAGACGGGCTGGGTCACCGGCAGCGGCAAGGATGAGGTCGCCGAGGTACCGATGCGCTTCACGCGCCCGGGGATCGAGCGCGTCGTGCGCTACGCGTTCGAGCTCGCGCGCACCCGCCCGGACAAGCACCTCACTCTCGACGACAAGGCGAACGCGATACCGGTGCAGGAGCTCTGGCGCCGGATCTTCGACGAGATCGGCGAGGACTTCCCCGACGTAACGCGTGATGCGATGTACGTCGACGCGGCGTGCATGTGGCTGGTGCTGAAGCCCGAGCAGTTCGACACGATCGTGACCACGAACCTCTTCGGCGACATCATCACCGACCTCGGCGCCGCGATCTGCGGCGGTCTCGGCGTCGCGGCCTCGGGGAACATCAACCCGGGGAACGTCTCGATGTTCGAGCCGATCCACGGGTCGGCGCCTAAGTACGCGGACAAGGGTGTCGCGAGTCCCGTCGGCGCTATCGGCGCGGTCGCGCTGATGCTCGAGTACCTCGGAGAGAGCGACGCGAGCCGCGCGATCGAGGACGCGGTGCGTGAAGGACTGCAGAGCGGCCGGATCAAAGGAGTCGAGGCGGGGAGCCAGCGGACCGAGGAGGTCGCCAACATCGTCGGGATGACGGTCGCCGGCTGATGGCAAAGACTCGACCAAAGACGATCGCTGAATACATCAGCGCCGCTCCCAAGGAAGCGCGACGGCCCTTGCGCGAGATGCGTGCGACTCTCAAGAAGGCCGCACCGCGGGCATGCCAACCCCTTCCGCGATGAGGCCGTTCAAAAAGGAGCTCGCCAAGTACGAGACCGGTAAGGGCTCAATTCAGTTCCCGTACGGCAAACGGCTGCCAAAAGCGCTCATACGCAAGATCGCCGCACTTCGCGTCAAGGAGCTCAGAGAGAAGGACGTTCGCTGGATGTGACCGGCGTGACCGTCGACTCGATCGTCGTCGGACTCGGCGCGCACGGCAGCGCAGCGGCGTATCACCTCGCGCAGCGTGGGCAGACCGTCCTCGGTTTCGATCGGTTCGCTCGCGGTCACACGCTCGCATCGTTCGGCGGTCTGTCTCGGATAATCCGGCTCTCCTACTACGAGCACTCGAGCTACGTCCCGCTGCTGAGGCGCGCGTGGGATCTCTGGCGCGAGCTCGAGCGCGCGACCGGTGAGACGCTGCTCACTCAGACCGGCGGCCTGTACATGGGACCGCCCGACGGTGAGCTCGTGACGGGATCGCTTGGGAGCGCGCGGACGCACGGCCTCGCTCACGAGGTCCTCGACAACGTCGAGCTTCGGCGGCGTTATCCGGTCTTCGACGTCGATCCCGCGTGGATCGGCGTCTTAGACGCGCAGGCGGGCTGGCTCGCACCGGAGCGTTCGGTCGAAACGCATCTACGCCAGGCCGAGCGCCACGGCGCGGCGCTGCGCTTCGCAGAGCCGATCGAACGCTGGGAGCGCGACGGGGATGGCGTGCGTGTGATCTCGAGCCAGGGAACCTATCGCGCGCAACGCCTGGTGATCGCCGCGGGGTCGTGGCTGCCGCGTCTCCTGCCGCAGCTGGCGCGACATCTGTGGGTCGAGCGGAACGTGCTCTTCTGGTTCGAGCCGCGGGGCGAGCTCGAGGCGTTCGCGAGGCTGCCCGTTTACATCGTCGAGGACACCGACCGCTTCTATTACGGATTCCCGTACGACGCCGGCAACGGGCTGAAGCTGGCTGGACTCCACTACGGCGATCGCGTCGATCCGGACACGGTCGACCGCGAGCCGAGCGCCGCCGACGAGGAGCGCGTCCGCGCGTGGTTGCGACGCCGGATGCCGCTCGCGAACGGCGAACGTCGCCGGGCGCAGGTGTGCATGTACACGAACAGCCAGGATCGACATTTCATCATCGACCGAGAGGGACCCGTTACGTACGCGTCGGCGTGCTCGGGGCACGGCTTCAAGTTCGCGAGTGCGGTCGGCGAGATCCTGGCGGACCTGGCGATAACGGGGCGTTCGTCAGTGGATATCGGCTTCCTGTCGGCCGACCGACTCGCGAGTGGGACAATAAGGGCGTGAAAGACATAGTCCTCATCGACGGCGCGCGCACGCCGTTCGGCACGTTCGGCGGCGGGCTGCGCGACATCTCCGCGACCGAGCTCGGAGTGATCGCGGCCAAGGCCGCGCTCGAGCGCTCGAAGGTCGATCCCAAGCAGATCGACCACGTGATCTTCGGCAACGTGCTGCAGACGTCCGGCGACGCGGTGTACCTCGCGCGGCACATCGGCCTGAGGTCCGGCGTGCCCAAGGAGGTACCGGCGCTGACGATCAATCGCCTTTGCGGCTCGGGTCTCCAGGCGATCCTCCTCGGCGCGCAGGAGATCCAGCTCGGGCAGGCCGAGTTCGTCCTGGCCGGCGGCACCGAGAACATGAGCATGGCGCCGCATCAGATCCGCGGCGCGCGCTGGGGTCTCTCCCTCGGCGAGCAGAAGCTCGAGGACTACCTCTGGGTCGCGCTCATCGACTCGTACAACGGTCTCGGTATGGCGAACACCGCCGAGAACCTCGCCCGCAAGTACGGCATCACACGCGAACAGGCCGACGAGTTCGCGGAGCGCAGCCACCGCCTGGCGGCGAAGGCACGCGAGGACTGCCGCTTCTCCAAAGAGATCGTCCCCGTCGAGGTGAAGCAGAAGAAGGGCAACGTCATCGTGGACAAGGACGAGCACATCCGTCCCGACACGACACGCGAGGGACTGGCGAAGCTCGTCGCCCGCTTCGAGAAGGACGGCACCGTCACGGCGGGGACCGCATCGGGCATCAACGACGGCGCCGCGGCGATGGTCGTCGCGTCAGCCGACGCGGCCGCGAAGGCGGGGCTCAAGCCGATCGCACGCATCGTCTCGGGCGGCGTGTGCGGCGTGGATCCGGACATCATGGGCATCGGGCCCGCGCCGTCCTCACGTCAGGCGCTGGACCGCGCCGGCAAGAAGATCGGCGACATGGATCTGGTCGAGATCAACGAAGCGTTCGCGACCCAGTACCTCGCCGTCGAGAAGGATCTCGGCCTCGACCGTGACAAGACGAACGTGAACGGCGGCGCGATCGCGCTGGGACATCCCCTCGGCGCCTCGGGCGCGCGACTCGCGCTCACCCTCGCGTACGAACTGCGCGAGCGCGGCGGCAAGTACGGGCTCGCGTCACTGTGCATCGGCGGCGGTCAGGGGATCGCGGCCATCATCGAGCGCGTGTAGTCGCGTCCTGACCTCGCTTACCTCAGGCTGACCCGGTGCTGACCCTTTTCGTCAACGTCGTCCTGCCCGTGTTCATCGTCGCGGGCCTTGGGTTCATCATCGAGAAGCGTCTGCACCCGCCGATCGCGCCCTTCAACCAGGTCGTGCTCTACGTTCTCATGCCGGCCTTCGTATTCACGTCGCTCCTCGCGGTGGACTTCCGCAGCGAACAGCCGATCAAGATCACGCTCTTCACGTTCCTGCTGGCGTTCGCGATGCTCGCCGTCGCTTTCGCGATCGCTCGCGCGGCTCGCCTCGACCGCACGACGAGCAGCGCCCTGATGCTTACCGCGGCATTTCCCAACCTCGGCAACTACGGGCTCTCGGTCGTTCTTCTGGCATACGGCCGCGAAGGGGTCGCGATCGGCGCCATCCTTCTCGCGGTGCAGTCGCTGTATGGCATCACGCTCGCCATCTTCATCGCGTCGAGCGGCCGCGCGTCCCTCGAGCAGTCGTTGGGCGAGGTCTTCCGCCAGCCGATGATCTACGCGGTCGCCGCCGCCCTGTTCTTCAACCTCACACAGATCCCCGTGCCGGGCTTCGTGAATTCGGCGCTCGCATTGCCATCGCAAGCGGCGATCCCGCTCATGCTCCTTGTCCTTGGCATGACCTTCGCGACCACCTCTCGCATCGAACAGCCGGGACTGGTCTCGGTCGCGGTCGTCACGCGTCTGGTCATCGGCACGCTCGTCGGGTGGGGGCTGGCGATCGCGCTGGGCATCGAAGGTATGGCGCGCGACGTGATGATCATCGGCGCGGCGATGCCGACCGCCGTGTTCACGATCCTCACGGCGACGCAGTTCAACACGCGCCCACACTTCGTGAGCGACGTCGTGGTCGTGAGCACCCTCGTGAGCATCGTCACGGTGACAGTCGTGCTGGCGTTGCTTTCGGGACGCCTCAGCCTGGTCTGATGCCGCCGATCGTGCTACCGCATCGGCTCGAGGCTGCGGACCACGCGTACGAGCTCAGCGAGCTCGACATCGTTCGACATGACCTCGTAAGTCGCACCGGACTCGTTCCACCACAGGCGGATCTGGTACATCGGCACCGGCGATCCGATGCCTGCTCGCGGTGTGCCGCTCCGCACGTGAACGACGGTGTTGCGGGCATCCACCGTGCCAGCATCGTCGAGCCCATCTGAGACTCCTGCGTAGCTCACGATCTTGGAGACGCCCGTGAGGACCAGCCAAGCACATCTCCCGTTCGGCAGGATGTAGCTCTGGTACCGCATGGAGTAGCCGGGTCCGAGACTGTCCAACGTCGCCCAGGGCGAAGGGCATTCGGGTGAGCCGCGAAACGCGGCCGGGATCCACGTCGGCCGGAGCACGGCGAGGCCGGACGGCAACATCGACTGAGAAAGTCTCCACTCCGCATCCTCTCGCAAAGCGAACGAATCGGCGGCGGTGGCAGGAACAACGCGCGGCTCGCCGCGCAGAGCACTGATCCCGCCGAACACCGCGATCGTGAGGATCGCGGCCGCACTGACCGCCGCGATCGTCGACAGGGTGGGGCCGGAACGACGCTCGCGGACCCAACGCGACTCGGGCGGCAGCGGCATCCGGTCAGTGGCATGTCGGAGTTGGCTAACGACCCACTGCTCTGACGGAGTCGTCACTGCTCCACCTCCAGGTTCTTGCGCAGCGCTGCGATCGCTTGCGTCGTCGTTGCTGAGACGGTCCCGCGCGCGATTCGGAACAGCTCGGCGGTCTCCTCTTGCGAGAGGCCAATCACATAACGGGCAACGACGATCTGGCGCTGCCGCAGCGGCAGCTTGCGCAGCGCCTCCAGCACGTCGTGCGACGCGTACGCCTCTGATGGAGCCGCGCGATCCAACAACGGCGTCCACGGCAGGAAGACGCGCTCGCGCATCCGCCGGCCCCGCCAGGCACGGGAGGCTACGACGAAGATCCAACCGTCAACCGACGTCACCGGCTGCTCGACGGAGCGCTCGAGGCCTTTGACGAACGCGTCCTGAAGGGCGTCCTCGGCCTCGTCAGGTCGCGCACCAAGCGCAACAAGACCTCGGTAGACCTTCGGGAACGCGCTGCGGTAGGCGGACTCCCACAAGGGACGCTCCATCGCTAACTCGACGACGACCGCGTTCACAGGCTGAAGAGTAGGAATCGGTCCAAAATGCTTAGTGCCCCATGGATCGCCCCGTTCGGGCCGACCGTCTTCTCGCGACCGCAGACGCATGATCCGCGGCTTCGATCACTTCGTCCTCGTCGTCCCGGAGCTCGGCGCGGCTGCGGCCGAGTACCGCGAGCGCGGTTTTACCGTCACGCCCGGCGGCGAGCACGCGGGCGGGCTCACATACAACGCGCTGGTCGGATTCCAGGACGGCAGCTACCTCGAGCTCCTCGCGTTCCACGATCTCGCCGCGGCCGGGTCGCACCTCTGGGCGCCGGTAGCCGAGCGCGGCGGGGGATGGGCCGATTTCGCGCTTCAGTCGAGCGATCTCGGTCAGGACGTGGCGGCCCTCGGCGACCTCGTCGCGAAGCCACCGGCGGAGGGCGGACGCACGCGGCCTGATGGCCTCCGTGTCGCCTGGAGTGTCGCGCGCCTGCGGCCGCCGCTGCCGTTCCTCATCGAGGACCTGACGGCGCGCGAGCTTCGCGTGCCCAGCGGTGATGCCGCGAAACATGCGAACGGCATGACGCGTGTCGCCGCCGTCGTGCTCGGAGCGATGGAGCCGGCGCGCGTGACCGAGCAGTACACGATGCTGCGCGAGCGCGGTGCGCCGGAGATCGAGGTCCGGCGCGCCGATCGTGATGGACTCATGGACGTCCGTTTCCGCTAGCCGGAGGACCCGTTAACGCCGTGTAAGAAGGTCCGAGCGGGTGCTATCGACCGTGGGCAGCGTCGCGTTCCTACCGGCAAATAACACCGGAGGAATGACATGACGAAGCGACTCGCGACCCTTCTCGCGGCCATCGTGCTCGGCACCACGCTTCTCGCGACCGGCGCGAACGCCGCGGTCCCGACGACCGGAACGGTGTCCGTCGCCGCAGTCCCGGCGGAATCTGGCCAGACCGTCACCGAGGACGAAGGCCGTCCTGAGCGTGACGGGATCGCTCACCGTCGGTTCTGCCTGAGGCTGAACGCGGTGCTCTCTCGTCTCGTCGACAGCAACGTCATCACGCGCGAGCAGAAGCTGAAGATCATGGAAGCGTTCAACTGCGACCGGCCCGCGACGACCAGACCGGCAACGACCGACCCTCGACCCGCCGCTAGCCGCTAGGGCAAGGTGAGCAGGCGCCGGCGACGGCGCCTGCTAGCCCATCTCCGCGGCCAGCACGTCGTCGTAGCTCTCACGCTTTCGCACCAAACGCGCATGCCCGTCGGCGACGACGACCACCGCCGGGCGCGGCGCCATGTTGTAGTTGCTCGCCATCGCCAGCTGATACGCACCGGATGTGGGGATCGCGATGACATCGCCGACTCGGGGCAGGGGCAAAGCGATCCGCTGGATGAGGATGTCGCCGGTCTCGCAGTACTTGCCGGCGACCGCGACCTCGCTCACGTCTTCGCCGCTGACGCGACTCGCGAGCACCGCTGTGTACTTCGCGCCGTACGCGGTGGGCCGTATGTTGTCGGCCATGCCGCCGTCCACCGCAACGTACGTGCGCGCCCCGTGCTTCACCGAGCCAACGCGATAGAGCGCCACACCCGCTGGAGCGATGATCGAGCGGCCGGGCTCGATCGTCAGATCGGGCAGCGGGTCCGCGAAGCCGTGGCGGCGCGCTGCGTCAGCGACGATCCCCGCCACCTCGCGGACCATGTCGGCGGGACGCGTGTCCGGGTCGTCCATCGTGTACCGGACCCCGTATCCGCCGCCCGGGCTTATCTCGCGTGCGACGAAGCCGGTCTTGCCACGCATCTCGGCGGCAAAGACGAAGAGTCGCTCGACGGCCTCGCGATACGGCCTTATGTCGCGTATCTGCGAACCGATATGTGCGTGGAAGCCAAGCAGCTCGAGCTTCGGTCGCTCGAGCACCGCGCGCACGCCGGCCTCGGCGGCGCCACTGGCGATGTCGAGGCCGAACTTGGTGTCCTCGGCGCCGGTGAGCAGATGCGCGTGCGTGCGCGCATCGACACCCGGGCCGACGCGCAGGAGGATCGGGGTGCGCGAATCTCGTTTCGCGGCGACCCGGGCGAGAAGCGTGATCTCGTCTAGGTTATCGACGACGATGCGTCCCACGCCTTCGGCGCTGGCCAGCAGAAGCTCGTCTTCGCTTTTGTTGTTGCCGTGAAAGAAGATGCGGTCGCGCGGGAAATCTGCGCGCATCGCGGCGTGCAGCTCCCCGCCGGAGACGACATCGAGGCCGAGCCCTTCGGTCGCGAGAAGTCGCAGGAGCCACGGCGCGCTGTATGCCTTCGACGCGTAGCAGACAGTGGCCGGACCCGGGTAGACATCCGCCACCGCCGCGACGAACGAGCGAGCCCGCGCGAGGATCGTCGCCTCGTCGTATACGTAGAGTGGCGTCCCGTACTCCGCGGCGAGCGCCACGAGATCGCAGCCGCCGATCGCGAGCGTGTTCTCGTGCGTCAGGCGCGTGGTGTCGGGGAAGAGCGCGGCGGGAAACGTCATCGCAGGACCGATGCTATGGCCGCGACGAGAAAGCCTCGAGCAGCGATGATTGGCGCGGTGCCGCACTACGTGAAATCACATGGCCTCGGCAACGACTACATCGTGATCGATCCCGCGAGGGTGCCGTTCGCCGTCACGCCGGAGGCCGTCCGTCTCATCTGCGATCGCCATCGCGGGGTCGGCTCCGACGGCATCCTGCTCGTGTCTCCCGGCCACGACGCGGACTTCGGCATGCGGATCTTCAACCCGGACGGCAGCGAAGCCGAGAAGAGCGGCAACGGCGCGCGCATCTTCGCGAAGTTCCTGCGCGACCACGGGTATACCGACCAGGACCGTTTCACGCTTCACACGCCAGGCGGTCGCGTGACTTGCGCCCTGCGGCATGAGGGAGGTCGTATCGCGCAGATCACTGTGGACATGGGCAAGGCGCGCTTCGATCCGCTCGACGTGATCGAGGTGGACGGTCGGGGCGTTGAGGTGACTTCGGTCTCGATGGGCAACCCACACTGCGTCGTCATCGTCCCCGATCTCGCGGATGTCGACGTTCACGCGCTTGGACCGAAGATCGAGCGCCACCCAGCCTTTCCGAAGGGCACCAACGTTCAGTTCGCGCAGGTCGCGTCGCGGTCGGAGGTGCGGATCCTGATCTGGGAGCGGGGCGCGGGTTACACCCTCGCGTCCGGGTCGTCGAGCTGCGCCGTCGCCGCGGCCTGCCATCGGAGGGGTCTGGTCGACAGCAGCGTGACGTTGTCGATGCCCGGCGGGGAGCTGCAGATCGCTATCGCCGATGACGGAGAGATCCGCATGCATGGACCGGTCGAGGAGATCTGCGTCGGCGATCTGAGCGCGGATCTACTGCGTCGTCTTGGCGCGCCCTAGCGCAGATCTGCCCACGTGAAGAGCACGGTGAACGCGCGGCACCAGACCACGACCGACTTGTAGTCGCTCAGGGGCGTGCCGCCCGGAAGCTCGTAGTTGAACGAACCGTTCGTCGCCTTGAGCGCGCCGAGATAGAGATCGCGACCACCGTCGTATGCCCCGCCAATGCCGCGCGCGAGATAGACGTGGAGATCCGGGCCGTTCTGGATCGCGACGTTCTCGAAGCGCACGAACGTCCTGCCGTCGACCTCGACGAGCGTGACCGGCCCTGTGCCGCGGTGCAGATCGTCAATGCGTTGCAATTGCCCCATCGCGAGGACCCTGGGACCGGCGGGGGTAGTGGCAGCGGTGGCGGTGGCGGTCGCGAGCGACGCGGCCGGCGCGAGGGTCGAGGTCGCGCGGACGGGAAGATCTTCGTTCAAGGTGGTCGTGAGGAACAGCGGCGAGATGGTCCACCAGCCGAAGGCGCCAGCCGCGACTAACGCGACGGCTATCGCAGCTTGCGCGCGACGGCTCGCGCGGAAATTGGCGAGCATCAGACCAAGTCTAGCTTCGACCATCTCCTAATCGGCCAGAGCTGGCAGGACCTCCGCCGCGAAGCGCGTGAGATCGTCGACGGCACCGGCGTCGTAGCGGCGCATGATGACGAGCAGATCCGCGCCTGCGTCGCGCATCTCGCGAGCGGCTTCGAGCCAACGGCCCTCGGCTTCCGCGAGGGACACTGACGCGGCAATGGGCGCCGTCGCGCTACGCGCGCGGAGCTTGCGGCGATACTCGGCGAGACGCTCGGGCCGGCGCGGAAGCCAGATGAATAAGCCCGCGTCGTGTTCGGCCGCGATGCGGATGGCCTCATCACCGTGGCCGCCGATCCACAGCGGAAGCGCTGCGCCCTGGGGCGGCTTCGGATTGATGCCGAGCGGCGGTAGCTGCCAAAAACGGCCTTCGTGCTCGAAGGTCGGCTCGCCCCACGCCTTGCGCACGATCTCGATCGTCTCCTCCATCCGTGCGGACCGATGATCCGTCGGATTACCGAGGGCTCGACCTTCTTCTGTTAGCCAGCCGCCGCCGATGCCGAGCTCGAAGCGCCCGCCCGATAGCAGGTCGATCGTCGCGGCCTGCTTCGCGAGTGTCAGCGGATCGGTCGTGATGAGCGGCACCACCGCCACGCCGATGCGTATCCGTTCCGTAACCGCGGCCACAAAGCTCAGCGTGCTAATCGCGTCGGGCCATGCGCTGGTGGCGTCCCACGGCGGTCGATGATCGTCGCTGTAGGGATACCGCGGTTCGAACGTGACCGGCACCGCGGTGTGCGAGTTCGTCCAGAGCGAATCGAACCCAAGGGATTCCGCAGCACGCGCATAGGTCAGTACCGCCTCGCGGCTCGCCGCGCTGAGGATCGGAAGGTACACACCGACACGCACGCGCGCAGTCTAGGTTCGGTAGTCTGCGCGAATGGACTTCGATTTCTCTCCGGAGCAGCAAGAGATCCACAAGCTCGCGAACGAGTTCGCCGACCGCGAGATCGCGCCCGGCGCGCGCGAACGCGACCGCGAGGAGCGCTTTCCGTGGGACGTCCTGAAGAAGATGGCGCCGATCGGCTTTCTCGGTGGTCCGATCCCCGAGGAGTACGGCGGCATGGGCGTCGACTTCATCTCGCACGCGATCATCACGGAGGCGATCGGCCGCGCGGACTCGTCGGTCCGCACGACGCTGTCGGTCCAGATCTCCCTCGTGGAGATGACGATCCTGAAGTTCGGGAGCGAGGAGCAGAAGCGCACCTGGCTCCCACGCCTCTGCAAAGGCGATGTGATCGGATGTTTCGGTCTCACCGAGCCTGCGGTCGGTAGCGACGCCACACGCTTGCAGGCGACGGCCAAACGCGACGGCAATGACTGGATCCTGAACGGCCGCAAGATGTGGATCTCGAACGGCTCGGTCTCCAAGCTCGCGCTCGTGTTCGCCAACGCCGATCCGTCCAAGGGTCATAAGGGCATCACAGCGTTCCTCATCGACCGCGAGAAGAGCCCGTACGGCAGTCAGGCGCTACACGGGAAGCTCGGACTACGTTCGTCGGATTCGAGCGAGCTGATCCTGGACAGCGTGCGCGTTCCGGACACGATGCGCCTCGGACCAGTCGGCGACGGATTCAAGATCGCGATGACCGCGCTCGACTCGGGCCGGTACTCGGTGGCGGCCGGCGCTGTCGGACAGGCGCAGGCCGCGATCGACGCCTCGGTGGCGTACGCGACGCAGCGGCACGCATTCGGAAAGCCGATCGCCGCGCATCAGCTCGTGCAGGAGATGATCGCCGACATGGTCGTCGAGACCGAGGCGGCGCGCCTCCTCGTCTATCGCGC